>JANQGB010001024.1 GCA_028277545.1 Phycisphaerae bacterium
AAGTCCACCCCGAAACCAGCCCCGACCTGCACGGCAGGCCCACGGCAGTCCGAGGTACGCACGGGCGCGATCAAAACGCGGCGAACGCGCGGTTCAATCCCGATTAGTTAGCCCATAAAAACCTATTCAAACAGGGTTTACGGCCGACCGACACCATGCTCGCGTTCGGCGCCTCGTACTGAGTCAAGTGTCTTGCGAGATTCTCGCCTCGCCCGGGCTTCTTCCGGCCTCTTCATTCACGACTGCGATGTCGGAGGGATGGTGCTGAACGGCCTTGCTTGACGGTGTGACAGGCCTGCTTGGTGCTATTTCGAAGAGAATGGGGCGAGCGTAGCTGGCGTAGATGTGTATGGATAGGGCCTGACCAACCGTGATTATCGGACGTGCGACAGGATGAGCCACTGCCCAGCGTGCAGCCGCCCGCGGTCAAAAAATAAAGCCAGCTTTCCTTTGCAGGAAAGCTGGCTTTGAAGAACTGTTGGCTACAAGCTGCAGTGCAGCTTAGCGCCTTCTCCGCAGTCCCAGTGCCAGGCCGAGACCCAGCAGCGACAGCGTCGCGGGCTCGGGAATGACAGTGTAAGTCCCGAGCAGGTCCGCCCCGGCAATGTCATCTTCCGTATCCGCCGGGAAATAGAGATTGCCGCTGGTGGAGCCAGCCAGCATATCGGCATACTCCTCAGGGTCGAGGCCCCAAGTTGCCGAGCCGACAAAAGCCAGCGAACCAGCCGTGAAGGTGACGGTGCCGTCGGTGGAGAAACTCCAGACGTTCAGGCCCGGGTCCGTGCCTGAGCCACCCCTGAAGATGGACGGGGAACCGTCCGAGGGATTCTCCGCGGTCGTCAGGTCACCGAAGACCAGAGCACCGGACAGAGGACCGCCCGAGCCGCCGTAGAAGTTCTCAAAGTAAAACCCGGTGAAGTTACTGCCAGATGCGGTTACTGCTGATAGCCCATCAGTCGCCGTAATGGTCACCTCATCGGTGACGGTCAGGTCGACGATGAGCAGGTCGTCCGCGTAGGCGCCGGTTGTCAACAAGGCAACCGCCACACCAACGCAAAGCAACCCCCTACGATATTTTACGGACATAGGTTCTTCTCCTCCTGCAATCTAGACTAGCCACCCTTATCTAGCCGGACATGGACTCGGCTACGTAGCCGAACGGCAATTTTTCATAGGATACTCGAACGACTGGGCAATTTCAACCCTCATCTCCCTGGATTTCAGTCCAGAAGCGAAATCGTGGTGCCGGGGTGCGGAGCGGAGATACGCAGCAATACCCCGGCCAACGTCCGGTACGTGCCCGTAGGGCCTTGAAACCGCGTTCCGCGGCCCTGAGGGCTGATTCCTGCCGTCTGACGCGCCGCTAATCGCGGCTGGGAGTCCTGTCCGCATACGGCCAGCGGCGTTGGCCCGTCGTTCTTGTCGCAAGTTTGATCCGCGTTATCAGCCTCCCCAGGCAGATCTGAACGAGACGAAGTGCAGCGGGCATGCGGTCCCGGCTGGACTGCCAGTTATAGGACGTTTGCAGTACTCTCGGAGTGCACCGCACCTGATCCTAGTTCCAGACGCCGAGGAGGGCTCGGACCGGCTCGTCTGTTTCCGACGGTTGGTCGCACCTTCGACGTCTCGCGCGAGGCAGTGCCGACCGCTGCGGAATCGCGATTGCGGCCTCTTGCAGTGGCCGGAGCTCCATATTAGTATTTTATGGAATACTGATATGTCGTATCCGACCGACAGTCTGGCGAAGTTTGCACAAGCGCTGGCAGCACCGACGCGGCTGCGCATTGTCGCGCTGCTACGTGGCAGGGCGCTGTGTGTCAGCGCGCTGGCCGGCGAGTTGGACGTGACGCAAGGAGCCGTGTCGCAGAATCTACGAGTCCTTCGGGAGGCCGGCATCGTCGTGAGGGAGAGACGCGGCTACTTTGCTCATTATCGTCTGAACGAGGCCGCGCTGGCTGTGTGGCGACAGGAGATGGAGAAGCTGCTGGATTCGGAGCAAGGCCCCGGCCAGGCAGCAGAGACGCGTCCGACCTGTGCGGCCGAGCAGGCGCGTAAGAGTGTGTCCTGACCCTGAGAGGCTGATTAGCTAACGCTGGCGGGACGTCATCGGCAGGACGCTGTCCGCAGGACGCGGTCAGCAGGAAGTAGTCCGCTGAACGTGGATCCGGAAATTACGTCGCGAGGTGGTCTCGCACCGCGTTGCCAGTACTGGTGGTGAAATATCGTGAATGATCGACAGCATCTGTCCCCCCGCTATCGCCGATCAGCCTGGCGTCGACGACTCTGGCGCTGGGGGCAGCTCCTTATCGTCCTCGGAGCGGCAACCAGCGTTGCATATTGGCTGTTCTTCAAGCCGATCCCGGTCCGCGAACACGTAGTCACCCGCGGCGAGATTGTGGCCGAGGTGCTAGGCACCGGTACCCTGGAGGCACGGCGCCAGGCGGTCATCAGCCCGGAAATCTCCGGACGTATCGTCGAAGTGCACGTGGATCAGGGCGATCGGGTGAAGTCGGGGCGAGAGCTCTTTCGGCTGGACGACGAAGACCTGCGCCGCCAGCTCGAGGTCTCGGAGAGCAACCTGGCGGCAGCGCGGGCCGGTGTCGAGCGGCGGACCGCCGATCGGCAGCGTGCTCAAGCAGTGCTCGATCAGGCCCGCATCGACTATCGCCGTATCGAAGAACTGGTGGCGCAAAGCGCCGCATCCAGCCTCGAACGGGATACGGCGACCGAAGCCCGTCGCATCGCGGAGGCCGATCTCAGCGGCGCCGAAGCAGCGTTGATCGAGGCGCAGAAGCAGGTCGTAGCGGCCGAGAAGACGCTCGAATATCACCGGGCGCGACTGGCGGACACCGTGATCGTCGCTCCGTTCGACGGTCTGATCGTGCGGCGGGACCGGGATCCGGGCAACGTGGTTGTGCCCGGGAGTTCGGTGCTGGTGCTGGTGGCGACCGACGAACTTTGGATCAGGGCCTGGGTGGATGAGACGGAGATGGCTCGGCTCAGGCCCGGCCAGCCGGCACGTGTGGTGTTCCGTTCGGTGCCGAAGCGGTCCTTCGCCGGCGAGGTCGCCCGCCTGGGGCGCGAGGCGGACCGCGAGACGCGCGAATTCCTGGTTGATGTGTGGGTACGAGAGCTGCCTGCCAATTGGGCGGTGGGCCAGCGAGCCGAAGCCTTCATCGAAGTGGCACGCAAGCAGGATGTCAGGCTCCTGCCGGCCCGCCTGGTCAGCCGCCGGGCTGGGCGACCGGGCGTGTTCGAAGCGCTGCGCGGCAAAGCCCAATGGCTGGAGATCAAGCTCGGCTTGCGCGGCCGTGAAAGTGTCGAGGTGGTCGACGGACTCGCCGCGGGCGACTCGGTCATCTTCGTCAGCGGACCGCCGGCAACGCCGATTGCCCCCGGCAAGCGACTGGCGACCCCATGAACCTGGCCCTTCGTGACGTACGGCACCACGCCGGCCGGTTCGTTCTTACGGCCCTGGGCGTCGGCATGCTGCTCATGGTGGTGATGGGCATGGGCGGCATCTATCGGGGGCTGATCGATGAAGGCACGCTGCTGATCGACAGCGCCGGCGCCGACATCTGGGTCGTGCAGCATGGTACGCGCGGCCCGTTTGCGGAGCTGTCGCGCGTACCGCGCACACTTGTCGACCGGGTGGCAGCGGTGCCCGGCGTGGACGGCGCGCGGGAATTCGTCACGCACACCATCCAGCGCGAACATGAAGGCAAGCGGCTGAGAATGGTCCTGGTCGGCCTGAGCTGGCCAACTGACAAGGGCGGGCACTTGCCGCTGGTTGCAGGTCGCCCGCTGGCGCAGAACCACTACGAAATAATCGTCGATCGGTCGTTGAAGCTGGGCCTGGGCGCGCGGCTGCGGTTGGGCAAGGACACCTACACGGTGGTCGGAGTGACGCGCGGCCTAACCAGTTGGGGTGGTGACGGCGCGGCGCTGGTGACGGTAAACGACGCCCAGGCGATCCAGTTCGATCAGCCCGGTGAGGCCGTTCGTCTCGAACGTGCTGCCCGCGGCGCCCGCGGAGAGCTCACTGATTTC
>JANQGB010001129.1 GCA_028277545.1 Phycisphaerae bacterium
CCAAGACACGCCAGCGCGGCACCGGCCTGGGCCTGGCCCTGGTTCACGGCATCATTGCTGAGCACGGTGGCCGAATTGAAGTGGAGTCCTCGTCCGGCACCGGGTCCACCTTCACAGTGCATGTTCCCACTATCCCACGCCCCTCGGTACCGGCCAGACTTGAGGCCCCGGGCGTCGTGCCCCACGGTCATGGCGAAACGATCCTGGTAACCGACGATCAGGAGGAGATTCGGCATCTCATCGCCGCCCGGCTGACCTCGCTGGGCTACGAAGTGGTCGAGGCTGGAGATGGTGATGCCTTCCTCTACGCTTATAAACAACTGGGTGATAAGATCGCCTTGTGCGTGCTGGACATCGATCTGCCGAAACGCGACGGACTTGCCTGTCTTCGAAAAATTCGTGCCAGCGGCGCGAAAACGCCGGTAGTCCTGATCACCGGGAGTATTGACGCTGTACTGGAGGACGCGGGCGACGAGCATACCGTACTGGTCTCCAAACCGTTTCGGCTGGCGGACTTGTGCACCCTGGTGTCCCAACAACTGCAGGCGGCCGCACTCTGAGAAGGCGGCTCCGGCTGGCGGCGGCAGCAGGACATTCAAGCCGTGCTGGACGAATTCGGCATTGTGTACTAGGATTAATGGCCCGCGTGTGAGGAGTAGCCGGCTCGCGACAGTGTGCCTGGAAGCTCACGACGGCACTGGATTCGTGGCCGGCAGGCAAGTGCGTTCAATGGCTGGCAGCCAACGGGCAGGAGCGTTCGTACCGCCCAGACGAGACAGGTCATCGCTGAGCATGAATCCTCTGGCTCATGATCTCTTAGCCCTTCTGGTCGACCTCTCGGAGGTTCACTCTCGAGAGCGCGTGTTGACCTCGTTCTTCGACGCAGTTGACCGTCTAATCGATGGCATCACCATACGTCCGGCGGAGGCTGGCGAAGAGCACCCGGGCGAGACCATCCCCATCGCCACGCGCAACAACGTGTTCGGCAACGTCGCTATCGACGGCGACACTTCCGCGCTGCCGGCTGGTGTCCTGCCCCTGCTGCGAAACGCGGTGCGCATATTGGCTCTCATCCTGGAGAAACAGGATCAGGACGCGGTGCTCGCAGACGAGAAGCTCCGCCTGGAGTTGGCCGTTCGCGAGCACACGGCAGAGCTGAGTCAGGCGAACCGGGAGCTCGAAGAAGAGATAGTCGAGCACCGCCGCACGGAGGAAGCGCTGCGACTGGCACAGAAGATGGAAGCCATCGGAGAGTTGGCGGGTGGCGTCGCCCACGACTTTAACAACCTGCTGACCGTGATCGCGGCGCAAGGCGAGTTGATGGAGCGGGAGGTCCCGCCGGACAGCGCGGTGGCCGACTCGATCAAGCTGATACGCGAGGCTGTAGGTCAGGCGACTGGCGTCACCCGCTCGCTGCTCACTTTCAGCAGGAAGCTCCGCGTCGAGCGCAAGCCCGTTGGACTGTGCAGCGTGATGGAACGCGGGCTGTGTATGCTCCGGCGTTCGTTACCGGCAAACATCGACCTCCTGGCGGAGACCTCAGCCGATCCTGAGCCTTGGGTCGACGCCGACGCCACTCAGTTACAGCAGGTGCTGCTGAATCTGGCGGTTAACGCCCGTGACGCCATGTTGGAGGGAGGTACGCTGCGGGTGGCCGTGCGCCCGACCGATCCGTCCTCAGGATCGGGAGCCAGGGTCAGAATGTGCTGCCTGATCGTCAGCGACACCGGGACAGGGATGTCGCCGGAGGTGCAGGCTCACCTCTTCGAACCCTTCTTCACCACCAAGGCTCGGAGGCGCGGAACAGGTCTGGGCCTGGCGGTGGTCCACGGAATCGTCACCGATCACGGTGGGCACATAGATGTCGAGACGGCACCCGGCAGTGGATCGACCTTTACCGTCTACCTGCCGACCATTGCCGCGCCCGCACCCTCCGCCGCGCCGTCGTCGCGAGCAGCGCCTGCGGGCAGGGGCGAGAGAATCCTGGTCATCGACGATCACCAGCAGATACGCGAACTGATCGCATCCAGCCTGGCGTCTTCGGGCTACGAAGTGCTGCAAGCCGCCGACGGCGATGCCTGCCTGGAAGCTGTTCAACGTGAGGGCAACACCATCTCTCTGGTTGTGCTGGACGTGGACCTTCCCAAGCGTGGAGGGCTTGACTGTCTCCGCGCCATTCGGGCCCGCGGCATGGATACGCCGGTTATCGTCATCACCGGAAGTGTCGAGGCTGAACTTGGAGATCAGGCCGACGACCGAACAGTGCTCCTGCCCAAGCCGTTCCAGATTTCCGAGTTGGGCCGGATGGTGCACGATCAACTCAAGGCGGCGCCGGCCTGAGCGGGAGGAGCGATTCGTGAGTCGTATTGCCGGCACGATATGTATCTCAATCACGGTAGGCTGCGGCCTGCTCCTGCTTCCAGGATGTTCCGGCACGACAACAGGAGATGGGACACGGGACATGATGCCTGGTGAAGGCGACCCCGACAGCGATTCCGGCAGTGAGTCAGCCAGCGACGCCGAAGGCACATCCGGTGAGAGCGGCGGCGGCTCCACTGATGACGCCGGACCTCAGACCGAGACCGGCCAGGAGGACGCGGAGACTCCGGCCCGGACGCCCGAAGACGACTTGCTGGACGACTCGCCCAACGCAGAGCATCTGGGTTCCCTTACCCTGACCCAGGTGCTCGTAGGCGAAGAGGAATTCCTGGCCTGGGTGGCGGATGAGTTCGCCGAACGCCAACGCGGCCTGATGTTCGTTACGGAAGAAGAGTTGCTTCCAACGCCGGACGGTCGGCGACGAGGCATGTTGTTCGTCTTCCCCGGCGAGACGCTAACCGGGTTCTGGATGCGCGACACGATCACGGCGCTCGACGTAGCCTACATTCGCACTGACGGTACCATCGACAGCATCCGCACCATGACGCCGCTGGACGAGACCAGCTACCCGCCAGACGGCCCCTATCGCTACGCGCTGGAGGTTCCGGCCGGAACGTTCGCCGTGCTCGGCGTTCAACCTGGTGACCCCGTCGGGCTACCCCGCGAGTACGTGGACTGACGCCAGCGTAACGACAAGCAATCGGATTCTGCGCCGACCACACAGGATAGGCCTGCAAACTGCGCAGCAGGCACTCGGCGTTGCAGTCGGGGCCGCGAGGCTCAGCATACTCGGGCCGTGACGGTCGGCGATGGGGCATGGGCCTGCGAGCGCCACCAGTCAATGGTGCGCTGCAAGCCGGTCTCCAGGGTGGTCTCGGCCCGCCAGTCAAGAAGTTCGCCAGCGCGGGCAGTGCAGAGGCGCCGGCGTGGCTGGCCGTCGGGACGGTCCTGATTCCAGCGAATCTCGCCGTTATACCCGGTCATGCGGGCAATCAATTCGGCCAGATCCTTGATGCTGATCTCCCGCCCCGTGCCCAGGTTTATCGGCAGGGGTCCGTCGTACGACTTGGTCGCCGCCAGTATGCCGTCCGCCGCGTCGTCGACGTAAAGGAACTCCCGGCTGACACCACCGGTGCCCCAGCATTCGACGGCGGTCGTGCCGTTGGACACCGCCTCATCGAATTTACGGATTAACGCCGGGATCACATGCGATGTGTGCAGGTCGAAGTTGTCGTACGGGCCATACAGGTTTACGGGGAGCAGGTAGATGCCGTTGAAGTCGTACTGCCGCCGATATGACTCCAGCATGACCAGCAGCGACTTCTTGGCCACGCCGTACGGCGCGTTGGTCTCTTCCGGGTAACCGTCCCATAGCAGGTCCTCGGCAAACGGTGTCGGGCAGTGCTTCGGGTAGGCACACACCGTGCCGATTTGCACGAACTTGCCCAGGTCCCGGCGACGCCCTTCTTCGATCAGGTGCAGGCCCATAGCCAGATTGGCATAGAAAAACCGCCCCGGCTGATCCTGATTGGCGCCGATTCCGCCGACTTCCGCCGCCAGGTGAATGACCACGTCCGGCCGGGCGTCGTCGTACATCCTCCCGACGGCCTCGGCCGTGGTCAGGTCATAGTCCGCGCTGCGGGGCACGAAGATCTGCGTGCATCCGCGCCGCTCCAGCAACTGAGTCAGCGACCGGCCCAGGAATCCAGCCCCGCCGGTCACGCACACTCGTCTGTTGACCCAGAAATCAGCCGCGGACATCACAGTATGCTAACCCCACCGGACGCTACCTGTAAATCAGCCGGCCTCACACCCGGGCTCGCCGACGCAGCGACAGAGGTTCCGTCAACGCCTGAAGGCCTCTGCCGCCACGTCGTGGCCACCGTCACCCCGCAGTAGTCGCGGCGCTCGCTCTCCCGTGTCTCGTCGGTGCCCTCTGCCATACTGACTGTCGCGCCGCCGTGCCCTCAGACAGCGTAGCCGGCCGCCACCAGGGCCGCTTCCTGCTCGGCCGTCTGCAGGTCGGCGTCCACCATCATTCGCGCCAGGTCCGAGAAGCTGACCTTGGGGCTCCACCCCAGGAGGGCCTCTGCCTTGGAGGCGTCGCCCTGCAGTATGTTTACCTCCGTCGGGCGGAAGTACTGCGGATCGATCTCGACGTAGTCGCTCCAGTCCAGGTCCAGATAGCCGAAGACCTCGTCCAGGAACTCGCGGACGCTGTGGGTCTCGCCGGTAGCCACCACGTAATCGTCCGGGTCCTGTTGCTGGAGCATGAGCCACATGGCTTCGACGTAGTCCCCCGCGAATCCCCAGTCTCGTTTGGCATCCAGGTTGCCCAGGAAGAGCTTGTCCTGCAATCCCAGCTTGATTCGTGACGCGGCCCGTGTGATCTTGCGAGTCACGAAAGTCTCGCCCCGCCGCGGCGACTCGTGGTTAAACAGCACGCCGTTGCAGGCGAAAATGTTGTAGGCCTCGCGATAGTTGATCGTCTGCCAGAAGGCGAAGACCTTGGCGCAGGCGTACGGGCTCCGCGGGTAGAATCGAGTGACTTCCGACTGTGGGACCTCGCGGACGTTGCCGTACATCTCGCTGCTGGAGGCCTGGTAGAAGCGTACCGCGTGGCCGGCGTGGTCCTGGTAATCACGCAGCGCCTCGAGGAGATTGAGCGTCCCGATGCCAACCACCTCGGCCGTGTAAGCCGGCTGCTCGAAACTGGTCTTGACGTGTGACTGGGCGCCGAGGTTGTAGACCTCCTCGGGTTCGATATCGCTGATGACCCGGCGCAAGCTCAAGGGATCCAGCAAGTCGCCGTAGTGGAGCTTGAACCGGACCTCCTGCTCGTGAGAATCCTGGTAGAGGTGCTCGATGCGGTGCGTCGTAAACGAACTGCAGCGGCGCATGATGCCGTGCACCTCGTAGCCCTTGCCCAGCAGAAACTCGGAAAGATAGGAGCCATCCTGCCCGGTGATACCACTGATCAGCGCTCTTTTTCTCACGATATGTCCTTCCGCCTTGCGGTTGAGGCCGCAAGCTGCGAGCCGCTCGGCCCGCGCGCGACTACCGGCTGGCCGCCGTCGCCTCTTCCGCGACTGTGTTATCGGCAACTCCAATCGGTGGCATGGATTCCATTTCGGGCTCTTGAGCGGCGGTTTCACGCCCAAACCAGCAGTGGACCGGCAGAGTCGTCGCCCGCAGTAACTCCGCCGATCTCTGCTCCGCGTGGACCGGCGATGTGTTGCTGATGACGGCCGCGTCCGCGCTGAGATGCAGTGCGTCGCGGAGGGGAATGACGGGGACGCCTCGATAGCGTCGTTCGGTGGCCGCGAAGCGGTCGTCCCCTACTGCCAGTACTGAAACGCCGGCTTTCTCTGCTGCTCGGTGAAAGGTCAGCACGTTCTTGCCCAGATCGGCGAAGACGACGCGCCGCACGCCACCGGACGCCAGGCCCCGCATGCGCCGTTCCACCTCGTCGAATCGAAACAGCGTTTCGATGGCTTCCGGGCGGAGACGACGGCTGGCGTGGCGGCTGCGCTGGGCTACTCCCAGCAACCGTCCTGTGACTGAACCCAAGAGGTAAGACCCCCAGCGGCCGTCGCCTCGGGCCAGCCAACCGTAGCGCTGAGCCCAATCCCGCCGGCACTCGGCGTAAAGCCAGTCGGGCAGGTAGCGAGCAGCCACCAGCAGGTTGTTTCGGGTGTCGTAGTAGACAGTCCGGCTGCTACGCCTGGCGCAGGCCGTCTTGAGGTGGTCGACGTGCAGGTCGTCCATGGTCACGACCTGCCAGCCGCTGTTGATCAACCTAAAACTGAGGTCGTACTCCTCGGCCTGCATGAAAAAGGCTCGATCCAGCCCCCCCACCTCGCGCAGGGCCTCGGCCCGGAAGCCGACGCCGCACCCCACAAACACGTTGGGCAAGGCGCTGCACTCCTCCCGGCCATCCGGCAGATGGACCCGGAACCCAGCGGCCCCGAGGCGCGGGTTGGCTTCGAAGTGCTCGATCATCCGGTCAATGCTGCCGGGGTGCGGGCAGGAGTCGTCGTCCAGAAAGACGATGTACTGCCCAGCCGCCCTGTCCACTCCCAGTGCCTTGGCGCAGCTCCCCAGGTTGCGAGCTTCCGGCAGAAGCGTCACCTGCGGGTACTGCGAACCGATCGCACCAGCCGTGCCGTCGGTCGAGGCGTTGTCCACGACCACCACCTCGAAGGAGCCGGAGGACGGGCCGCCCGCCGAGAACAGGCGGCGCAGCGTGTCCAGCGTGATCTCGCGCCGGTTGTACGTAGCCAGGATGAACGATACTTGCGGTGTTGCCGCCATCTACGCTTTCCCTTTGGCCTATACCCCCTTTATTATCGGCCACTGATCGGCCCGGCTTTGAGAACCTGGCCTAGTCGCTATCGGTGTTGCGTACCGTGACAGGACCCTCCCAACCAGAGTCACCCGCCAGGCCGGCCCAACGCCTGCTCAAACGTCTCATTGTGGTTCTGCTGGTCGGAGCTGCGGGATTGAGTCTGGGCGCCTTGCTCTGGCCGACGCTGCGACGACACTACTTCCTGCACCGCCTGCACGCCGACAGCGTCAACGTACGCCTGCAGGCCATTAATACACTCGCTGGCCTAGCGATATACGACCCCGCCGTGGCGGAACCACTGGTACGCGCCCTGGTAACCGAGGCGCAGCGCGACGATCCCAGGATTACCGCCAGGGTCGATGCGATTGCCCTGTGGTCGATTGAGCGGGCGACAGCAGTAATGCCGACAGTCATTGCCAGCCTGGGCGACGCTTCTGATGAACGGTTCCTGCTGCTGGCCGGTTGGCTGCGCGGTGCGGGCCAGTGGCGCGACGAACACCCGGCCCTCGCTGATCAGGTTCGCTGGCATCGCTTGCGACTGGGCGATCCCAATCCGGCAACGCGTCTCGCGGCATTGCAGGGCTTGCGGAACTTAGGCCACCGCGCCGGCCGCTTCCTCCTCGAAGTGGCACCCGGGCAGCGTGCCCTGACGCCGCTGATCGCCGACCAGGACGGGAAAGTCCGAACCTCGGCAGTGTTGACGGCTGCGACCTGTCTATGGAGCGAAGGCGCCCTGCAACACGAGATTGCTGCGGCGCTGGCCAGCCAGGACCCGGCGGTCCGGCGGGAGGCGGTACTCTGCCTGGGCACCATGCAGGCAGACGCGCTGGCGTCGCGCCCGGCTGACCCGCTAAGCGACCCGGACCCCTCCGTGCGAGCTGCCGCCCTGTGGGCAGGCGCAGGGTTGCCCGGTGCGGCCCCACGGGCCCTTTCCTTCCTTGCCGACGCGGAGCCGCCCCTTCGGCGGCTGGCCGCCTGGACCTTGGGCGTGGCGCCCAGTGATGAAGGGCAGATCCATCGGATCACGCATCTGCTGGCTGACAACGACCCGATCGTCGCAGCCCGGGGGGCGATAGCACTGGGTCGCCGAGGCCGGGTCCTGGAGGACATCTCGCCCCTGATCAAGGCAGCGGACAGTTCGTCGCGGGATCTGCAACTGGCGGCTCTATACGCCTTGGGCAGGTGCGCCGCGGACCGCACCGCGGCCATCACCTACCTGCGAAGCGCATTGGGGGCAGCGCTGGACGATGGCGAGACCGAACGGGCAGCGGCGGCTGTCGAGTCTCTAGGCCTGCTCGGCGACGACGCCTACCTGCCAGTGATGCTTGACATAACCGAGGAACTTCACGATCAGCCCATGCTGCAATACGCGGCCGCGCTGGCCGCCGGGCGGATTGATAAGGCCGCCGGTGCCGGCGCGCTTCTGGAACTCTGCAGTTCCCCCACGGACGAGGTACGGGAGCTGGCCGCCTTCCGCCTCAGCAGGCTGGACCCACCTCCGCTTGATCGTCTGGTCGAAGCGCTGCGGCACGGCG
>JANQGB010001182.1 GCA_028277545.1 Phycisphaerae bacterium
CAGCCCCCAAGGCGACCTATTGAGGCAGCCGTGAGACAGTTCGTGGACCACGGTCGCCGCCAAGCGATCCCGGTGGGACGTAATCACGAACGCGGCGGCCAGACACGACGACCAGAAGCCGCCACCGCGCTCCTTCCACCGGCGGCGTATCAGCTGGGCGACAGGCTTCGGGAAGAGGCGGAGCGAATCCTCCTTGGTCACGTAGTAGAGGCAGAACTCCGGCGGGGGTCGGGGCAGACCGAAGTCACTCTGCGTAACCGCCGTGAACCAGGACAGCCGGCTGCCGACCGTACACAGAACCTTCCACTCTGCGTCCGAGCAATCCAGCCCCAGGAAAGTACAGGCCCCGAACCGCTCCGTTCGGCCAGCACTGTGACATCGCATGAGGCGCCTCAGCGAGCGGCGGAACCGGGCCGCCCACATGAACCAGCCAATTGTTTGGCTTGCGCTAAACCGGGACACGGCACTACGATACCCGCATGTTCTGTCGCGGGCGCTCACCCATCAGGATGACGAGCCGGCCGGATTGTGGAAGATCAGTCATGTTGCAGCTCCGCGGTAAGCGCGCTTCGAGTGCCTGCGAGCTTACATGATGACAAGCGATCGTCAACAGAGGCGACTGCGGCACGGGCGGCTCCTCGGGCCAAACCTAACTCCATGCCTCACAGGCCATGAACCGATGCAATGCCTTCGCCCGGATCACGTGCAAGCGCACTCAGTATACCCTGGGCGGCGGCAGTGCTCTGCAATAGTCTCGGAACCCTTGTTCGAGTTCCTCGACCGAATAGCCGGCGGCCGCTGCGATGCGCTGGACGCAGTCCGGTGACGTGCGGGCTCTGGCCCGCCGGATAGCCGGCAGGATGCTGTCGCCGGTACCGGTCCGGGGCCGCAATTGCGAAAAACAGTCCGTGAGCAGTGTGGCGTAGGCATAGAACAGTGCCGTATATGTGTCATCTTCCTCTTGCAACTTCTCATAGTCTGTCTGACACAGAGCTGCTACTGACAGACGCATTCCGTGCGGCGAGGCTTGTTGATGAATACGCACCGCCCAAGGGAAATGGTGGGGACTCTCAAAGCCGTGCATAAGCCGATCTTCCGTGAGGCGTGCGTAGCCTTCGAAGACAGCCACGGGGACCGGCAAGCCCCAGGCCGTTCTATCAAGGCAGGCGTGAGACAACTCGTGAACAACCGTCGCTGCCAGGTCTTCACGGCCCGATGAGATGACGAACGCAGCGTCCAAGCACGAAGACCAGAAACCGAGGACCGCGTCTTTCCAGTAGTCGCGTATCATCTGGGCGACAGGCCGCGGGAAGAGGCGGAGCGAGTTCTCCTTGGTTACGTAGTAGAGATGGATTTCCGGAGGCGAGCCGGGAACACCGAAGTCGCTCTGTGTTATGTCCATACATCGTGACACGCGGCTGCCCACCGAGCAGAGAGTCTGCCAGTCTTCCTCCGAGCAATCCAGCCCCATGAACGTGCAGGTTCCCAAGCGCTTGGTACGGGTAGAACTGTGGCTAAATACACGGCTTCTTAGTGGCCCACGATAGAGGGCGGCGGAGATGTACCACCGAAAGGCTCGGCCAATGGTGCCACGGGACACAGGACTACCTCACCGCAAATACTGTCGCGGGCGCTTGCCTTTATGATCGCCAGAGTCAGCCTTCGGGCGGTGCCAGCCAGTCGACAATGCGCCGCTCCGCGGACAGTACCTCTTCCGCGTTTATCTTGAAGCCTTTCTTCGCCCGGCGGTAGGGGCGCTTCGGGTCGTCGTTGACGAAGCCTGATTCCCAGGCGATCTCCCGCCATAGCACCAGGATGCCCTCGCCCTGGCTGGCGAACCGGCTGCGCCTGATCAGTTCGTGGGCGTAGGTGGCCAGCGAGACGGACTCGGCCAGCGCCGGCGTGCTCAGGCAATCATCGAGTCTGGCGGCCGAGGCCTCCAGCTCCAGGCTCTCCGCCAGGAACTTGATGTAGAGTTCCTTTAGGTTGACGGCCGACTGCTTGGCCTTCTTCGAGGGATTCCGCACCGTGAGGTTGTCGGCGGAGACGACGTAGGTGCAGAACGGGCACCAACAGCCGCACCCCGACTTGAGGCGTTCGTCCGGCTTCTCCTTAAGTTCGAAGGACGTGGTCAGGTACGACGCAAACAGGCGGGCGAAATCCTCGACCTCATCCGCCCTGGGGCGCATGGCCGTGGGCAGGTTGTCCAGATGCCGGCCAATCCACTCGGCCGCCGCCTCGGAAGTTGTGGTGGCCGTGTGGACCACGCCGAAGTCCAGCGAACCTCGCCTGAGGTGCTCGTTGACCCAGCGAAGGAGCTGGTAGGTCTTCTCTTGCAGCGACACGACCCTGCTGAGCTCTGCGGCGTTGAACATGGCCAATCTCCCGTGCCACTATCCTGACAAATATACGCAGACGGGCGTCACCAGAACAAGGACAGTATAGTGCCAACCTTGTAGCCCGGGAACGGATGCCGCGCCCCTGATGGAGTCTGCCGTGCTCACTTCAGTTCGAATCCGTTGCGCGTAACAAGCAGCGGACGGTCAAGCACCACGCGGCTGCTTTCCGGCATGCGGGCGATCTCCTCCAGCCCCGACCAGTCGCCGTCGTCGGGCACCCCGGTCAGAACAAGCGTGTCGCGGTCGGGAATCACTAAGGCCAGCTCTTCTCCGTCCTCCAGATACTCCGGTACCAGGAGTGCCCGAGTGGCGTCGTAGGAGTCCAGCGCTTTGAAGGATACGAGTTCATCACTGTCAACAACCTGCCGCACGACATCTCGAGGAAACCTGTCCCGCAGATTGGCCAGGGCGACCTCGTGTAGCTGGTCGATGCTCAGTCGAAGTTCGCTCAAGTCCTCCTGGATCAGGTAACGCACGCTGGTTTCGCTGTCAATCACGTAGCCGACGCACAGACCTGTGCCGGTTAGCTGGCTACGGACCGCCTTTCGTGTCTCCGGTAATTGCTCGAAGAAGACCTGGGGCTTTAGTCGCGGCAGGATTCGTTCGCCGTGCGACTCCAGGCTGAGGGGCTCGTCTACCTCGCCTTCCGTCAGCATCCTCGCGACCCGCTCGTATACAGCCTGCCTCTTAGCGGATCCACCCCACTTGACGTCGGACAGCTCATTCATGATGTTATGCAGGTACACCGTGCCCTCCTGGCCCGCGATTTCGTAGATGAATTCAGTTCGGGTCTCCTCGAGAATGGTCAGTTGATCCACGTTGGCCACCAGGTAGTCGCGAAGCTCCTGCCGATACACGTCCGGCGTCTGTCGCCGGCGGACAAACAAAACCAGGGCGGCCACGATCAGCGCCACGACTGTCAAGTATCCCCACCATGGCATGGACATACTCCTCAAGTAAGGACGTTCTTCAGGTCTGGTCACGCGGCTGCGTCGGACTCCGTCTGCAAACGCCAGCAACCCATCGCACCAGGGCGGCAGCCTGACTTCGTCATTGCGGGCTATCTGGCCTACTCAGTCTTCGCCCAGCAGTCCCTTCATGGTCGGTGCGCACGGATGATCGGGGTCGAGATCGAGCGTGACGCGGTATCACTTCTTGGCTTCTGACAGATCGCCACGCTCTTCCAAGAAGCTACCCAGCGAGTAGGCAGCTTCTGGATCATCCAGCTCATTCTCAACAGCAGTGTGATAGCAGCGCTCGGACTGTTCAAGACGATCAGTGTCACGATAGAAACTGGCCAGAAAATACTGGGGGAAAGCGGCGCACGGTTCCGCGGCACACACCTGCAAGTACTCGTCATGGGCTTCCGCCTCTCGTCCCAGGCGAGCCAACACTCTGGCCAAGTAGAGATGGACCCGCAGCTGCGAGTCGTTCAAGGCAAGTGACTTACGTAGGGCCTGCTCAGCTTCCACATACTGCCTTCTACGGTAGAGAATATGCCCCATCTCACCATGCACCCACGCCACGGCCGGATCGATAGCGATCGCCTTCCGCAGGAGTTCCAGAGCTTCATCGGGACGCTCGTCACATATCGCCAACGCCAGATTGGCAAGGGCTTCGTCAAACTCTGGCTCAAGCTCCACGGCCTTTCTGGCAGAATGCTCAGCGGCCACCTTGTCGCCTGCCTCGTGTTGCGCGGCGCTCAGCAAGACCCATGCATAGGTTACGTTTGGTTTGATGGCCACGGCGTACTCGAACGCGCGCACGGCCTGGTCACACTCACCGACTTCCTGCAGACTCTGTCCGAGTCCGACATGTGCAGTGTACGCTGTGGGGTCGAGCTCAACAGCACGCCGAAACGAGTCGGCGGCTGCGTCGTAATGCTCGCTCTTATACTGCACGTCGCCCAGGTGCAGCCAGATTCTTGCGTCGCAGGGCTCCAACTCCACGGCCCGGTGCAGACAGCGGAGCGCTTCTACAAGATCGCCATCGTCCGTAGCTCGACACGCTTTGCCTCGAAGTCGTGGGGCACTCAAGCGGCTCTCGACTACGCCCGGCCCGGAGTCCGCCGTGGCCTGGGGATTGTCCAGCAAATCCTCTAGTTCGGAGGCCGGCTTGAAGTCGGGCTCAAGAGTGAGGATCTGATCCAGCCACCGCCGCGCTTCCTCGCGGCGATCAGTCTTGGCGAGAAACCGGGCCAACGACTGCAGCGTCAGAGTGTTCCTGGGGTCAATCTCGGCAGCAATGCGAAAATGCTCCTCCGCCTCGTCAGATTGTCCGCAGCCCTGATAGGCGCGGGCCAGATAGACTTGCGGTTCTGAATCCTGAGGCCCCACGTCGCAAGCACGCTGAGCCGCCGCGACGGCCTCATCCATCCTGTCCAACGATCTGAGTATCATGCTCAGATAGATGTGCGGCCAGATGTCGCTAGCGTCCAGCTCAAGAGATCGCCGGACCCATTCCTCAGCGTGCTCATGGTCCCCACTCTCTGCGAGCAGCAGGCCGATCTCGGCGTGGGCGCCTGGGTGTGCAGGCTCGATCTCCAGTATTCTGTCGTAGATTCGCCTCGCCTCATCGGGCTTGGTTCGTCGACACGTGGAACCCAACGACATCAGGAGCGCCGTGTTCTCCGGCTCAAAATCAAGTGCCTGTCGGTAGACCTTCTCCGCCTCGTCTCTGTCTCCTACCGCCCACCATAGCTGGTCAGCGAGGTCTGCGTACCGACTGGCGCATGGCTCCAGAGCCGCGCTCTGCCTGAAGGCGGCTACTGCGGCGACACCATCGTCTGCCTTCTCCAATGCCCACCCCAGCCCGGCGAATGCCTCTGCCGACGTTGGATCCAACTCAGTGGCTCGCTCGAAGGACAGTTTCGCTTCAGGTTGCCGAAGGCCGTTCTGAAGAGTTCCCAGGCGAATCCATGAGCGGGAATCACTGGGTGTAAGCTGCATCACTTCCTCGACGCAGCGCTTCGCTGCGCGAAGATCGCCTGACTGTGCCAACTCTTCAGCCTCTTTGAGCAGACGCTCGATCTTCTCCCCCATTCTGTTCACCTTTGAAGACCAGTAGCGAGGCGCGCCTTGTTATCTCGTACTGGTCGCAGCATCCTCAGTGGCCAGTCCGTTCCGCATCGTCCTCAGGTTCCAGTCCTTCTTCAAGTTCGGCTAGCGTGCAAGACATGGTCTCCTTGATGTACGTAATAGGCTCGACATCGATCCTGGCCTGTAAGGCCTCGAGCACGAACTCGACCGATCTCTTGTCAGTGACCTCTCTGAGCTAAAGGGCCGAACTATTGCGAATGGGCGGCATGTCAGCATGTAGTAGCTCGCAGAGGGCGAACGTCGCCGCGCGCCTGGCCGCATAGAACAGCCCCATTGCTGCGTGCTGCTGGATGCCCTCGTCCTGGCTGCTGTCGACATACTTCAGCAGCGCCGGTATATCGCTGGGTTCACTGATCAGTCCCAAGGTGGACAGTGCAAAGGACTTCGGTAACGAATCGGCTTCCTTGTCGACGAACTGACGGATTGTCCGCAGGCTTTCAGGATAGGCGAACATCGCCAGGGCTTCGGCGGCGTTGGTGCGCACAATCTCTTCGTCGTCCTGCAAAGCAGCAGCCAGGGCCCGAATAATCTTCTTGTCCGGACCGTGTGGCGGGTGCTCGGCCGCTTCCAAGCGCTCCTCGAGCGAGCCGTTCTGCAGTCGCCCTTTCCACTCATTGAAGTCTGACGACATGATCGAATCCTCCTGAAGCCTGCGATCGGTGGACGGCGTAGCTGCCAGCGGGTGTCGCCTGGTCATCAACACAGCTTGGCTGTCTGCAGTCATGACAGACCGGCAGGTGCCGCGCCGGAGTCCTGTCCGCGCACGTTCACGCAGGTTGCGCCAGCCCGCCAGCAGTATCACAACGCCGCCGGCGATCGCCCCGGCGCACAGGCAACTTCGTACCCAGAACCAGCCCGAGGTCAGCGCGATCCCGCGAGTCCACCAGGAACACAGTACCGCGACAACTCCCAGGCAACCGAACGCCGCCACAAGATAGGCGTGCCAGGCCTTACCCGACGGCTCGAACACCAACTCGCACCATGTGCATGTCCTGCGGGCTGTTAACGTCAATAGGTCCACGTTGACCAGTTCGTCGGGCCTTGAAAACCGCACGTTCGTACAACCGCAGCTCGGGCAGGGGCAGTCTCTGCCAACATACAGCGTATGGGACCACAACTTCCCCCAGGGCCTGGCCCAGAACATGTGACGCAACTCCTCACAGGCTCGTGGCAGTGGCCTATGCCTGGCGCCGCCGCACGCCTCGGCCACGCCATGCAGCGCTTGGTCACGAATCGAGACAGTCCCAAGGCACTAATCATTGTAACGAATCAGCGGTCGACCAGCAAATGACCGATAGCGGAAGGGAGGTCGTGACAATTGCCGGCCGCCTAACAGCAATGCGCCAGGTCGTGTGTACCGCAGGCTTCCAGCCTGCACTAACCGCGATAGCGATTCGGGCAGGATGCCTGTGATGCGACGGCACTCTGACGTTGGCCGTAGTGCTGACTATGCCCTCCAGGTTTACCGTACGACAAGCTGCGGGCTCGCCTTGGCTGAGAAGGTCGTATGCCTGGACCACCTGCCAAAAGCGAACAGCATAGCACCGATTCCGGCCTTCGACGGCGATCGGGTTGGTGAGGCGGCTTAATCGTGGCCTTCAGGTGAGGTGGCTGCCTGCAGGTCGATGACCTTGCCGTTTTGGGCGACGTAGATCGGCAGGCCCTCGCGGCGTCGTCGCTCGACTTCGCGGTCGATGGCTTGCGAGAACCCCTGGCAGATGTCGTCGAGCCGCCTGTCGAGCAGGGCATCTTCAGTCTTGTCCGGCTGCATCGCGAATCCTCTTGAATCGCCCTGGGTCGTAGACTATTGGGTCTTCACCGATCCTGCCACGAGCTACCACGAAGAGCTTCTCGCCTGAATTATCGCACAAGACCCAGCGGTTTGCCAGCGGCAAGTAGAGCTTGAACAGATTCCTGAGGCCACGCCGGTAACGCCGCTCTATATCGGTCGCGGCGATGTCGTGCCCGCCGTCTTGTACCCGGCCCGCAACGCGTTTCCTGGCCAGCTCGACACTGGAGAGCCAAACGTAGGCTAGGTGAATTCGATAGCCTGCGTGTTTCGCCTCTTGAAGGAACCGGGCGTGACTCTGACCGGCCAGCGTAGTCTCAAAGGCGAAGCGCTCGCCTTGGTCTCTGAGTTCCTGCATTCTGCGGAGCATGACTCTGCCGGCCGCTATTCGTGAATCGGTGGCCAGGGCCTTGGCAATGTCGTCGGCGTTGAGGAAGCGATCAGTCGGAAAGTGCGTCGGCAGAATGGTGGCTGCACCGGTCGACTTGCCGGCCCCGTTTGGTCCTGCGATGACGAAGATTTCCGGGTTGGGCATACATCCGACAGTACCACAGGAGCATGGCGGCGGTCAAAAGAGGTTCTGGCCGCGTACCTCGGCGGGCTGGTCGTCTGCCTCAAATGGAAACCAGCCGGTCGCCTCGGCTCAGTCCGCAGGACGCCGAGCCGGATTGACGGCGATGCGCCAGGGGTCGTCATCGTGGTAGCAGTTCAGCCATAACGTCAGGATTCGCGCCTCCACGAACGCCTGCATGCCAGGGAGGGCCTCGTCCTTGAAGATATCTGGACAGGGCCCACTGCTAATAGCCTGCAAAGTTCTCCGTGATCTCTGAGGCCTCTGTGGCTCGACTAAGCGTTACCGGCGTCAAGCCGACGGCCCGTCCTGGCCACAGAGAGCACTGAGGCCACAGAGACGGGTGTGGCGTTCTCCGGCTGGGTAAGGGTAAGAGCCAGCTGGACCTCCAGGGCTGTGCCGCTAACCCGTGGCAGCAGCGTATAGAGGTTCATGGTCCGTCTTCCTGGTCCGGGCGCGAGTCCGCCGACTGATCGACGTAACAGAGTGACTGCGCGATCACCGCCGCGCCGGCCAACCGGAACTTTTCTGCTGCGTCAGGCCGCGTTGTTGTC
>JANQGB010000439.1 GCA_028277545.1 Phycisphaerae bacterium
TTCACAGGCCAGTCCACGGCTGGCGCTGGAGGGTCGACCTTTGGGCCGGCTTTCCTGATGGGAGGATCGAGCGCCGACTACACACAAGGGCTCTACAACTCGCTGGGCACACTGCTCAGTTCCGGCCAGACCCGCCTTTCCTCCGGAAGTCCCCCACCGTCCAACACAGCCACCACGAAACGCGCCGAGGCGCTGAACGCCGCCGCCACCAAGCTGGATCTCGGCGACATTGAAGGTGGCCGGGCAGACCTCGAACGCCTGGTGGACAGTAACGGCAACGATGTTACCGCCCTGCACCTGATCGCCATCTCCTACATGGGCGAACGTGACTACAAGCAGGCGGAGCGCTACTACAGCCGCGCCGCCGCCCTGAGCCCCGACAGTGCCCGCCTGCAGAGCGATCTGGCTAACGCCCGGTCGCTGCAGCAAAGCGACGAAGACGTACTCGCCGAGGGCATCCGCAAGATCAAGAGCCCGGCACAGCGGACGGAAGGCCTGCGTCTGTTGGCTTACCTGACTGACCGCAGCCCCCAGGACGTCGAAGCCTATCTGGCCATGGCGGATGGATTCGAGGCCAACCGTGACTCCATGGCGGTGCTGGGCGCGCTTCAGGAAGCTGTCAAGTACGCTGACGATAGCCAGATTGACGAGGTTATCGCACGGGCCGAGGACCTCGCGGAACAGCATCCGGACGTTGGTTTGCCGCATAACATTCTGGGTCGGGCTCTGCAGAAGGCCGGCAGGGTCAACGAGGCCATCTCGGAGTTGAAGAGTGCTTCAGACATAGCCCCCAACAACCTGTCCTATCGCGGGGACCTGGCGAATGCCTACATCCAGCGCGCCGGCCTGAAGCTGGGCCGCGGCGACATAACGTCGGCCAGCACGGACCTGGACACGGCACAGGTGCTCGATCCGAGCAGCGCCGGCCTGGACGGCATGTACGCTCACGTAGCTGCCGACCGGGCCCGGCTGCGAGTCGCGGCCGGCCAGTATACGCAGGCCCTGACCGAACTGACCACGGCATCGTCGAAGGCACCAAACGATCCGGGATTCAAGAAGACGCTCTCCGCACTCTACCTTCGGGTGGCCAACCACTTCGAGAAGGAGGGTGTAGTGTCGCAGGCACTCTCCAGCTTCATCGAGGCCTTTGAGCTCGACCCGACGTCGGTGTTGGCCAAGCGGAAGGTAACCGAGTTGAGTTACACGCAGGGGATGGAGGCCCTGGGCAACGACAACTACGACGAAGCGATCAACAACCTGGATCGCGCCTACCAGAATTCCCGCACCAACGACACCTACCGCAAGGACCTGGCCAACGCCTACGACCTTCGCGGCCAGCACCTGCTGAGCCTGGGCAAGACCGAGGACGCCCTCGAGGACTTCAAGGCGGGCTTCGCCCTGGACCCGTCCAACCAGTCGCTCAACACCAATCTCTCCAACACCTTGAATACCGTCAGCAGTTCCTAGCAGCTTTCCCCGGGGCCGCCTGATGATTACACTGAGCGAGTGCAGTAGCGGCGCCAATGCCACGTGCGGATGCGGCCCGCATTAGCTTCGCGAGGGCCCAGGCCGACACCGACGAAGGACACGAATCCATGATTCCAATACAGAGCAGGAGGCCGATGACCATACTGTGCGCCGCTGCCGGCGTGCTGGTCGCCGCCGTGGCGGGTCCGGTTGCGGGCGAGCAGGTCGCTCCCGGAGTGACCTTCACGGTGTACAACCTGGACGATCCCAATGTGGTCTACGTGGTGGCGGCCGAGCGCCAGCACGCCCAGTACAAACTCAAGGTCGGCTGGCCGCAACAAAAGCGGAACTTCACGTCGCGGGCCCCGACCAGCGGTATAGCGGCGTTGTACGACAACCAGCCCGGCAGAGACGTGCTGGCGGCAGTGAATGCGTCGTTCTACGGTAGCGTACCGGATATCGTTGGTGCGGCCGCATCGGACGGCGAGATGCTGGAACAACCTAACGGCGGCTACGAAACGGCGCTGGTCGATCCGGGACACACGGCCACAATCGTGGAGGACGCCGCCCACCTGAACGGCACGCTCACCTTCTCCAACGGTGTGGCGACCACCCTGCACCACTACAATCGCGCAGCAGTGGCCGGCCGGATCACGGCATATACGCCTACCTGGGCGGACGTAAACGTGTCACTGCCCGCCGCGGGCCTGTCGGCCATCGTCCTCCAGGGCGTCAGCTATCCCATGCGGGCCCGGAAGGAGGTGGCCGGAGTCGTCAGCCAGATCAAGACCGGCACCGCCGCCCTGAGTAACACAGTCCCCAGCGGAGGCATGATTCTGGTCGCCGACGCCTCGTATGAGACGCTGATCCAGAACAATGTAGCTGTGGGAGATCGCCTGGTCATGCGATTCGACGCGTCATCCGGCGCTTTCAACAATCTCGACCTGTCAATCACCGGCATCGGGTGGCTGGTTCACAACGGCACCGCCCACACAGCCAACTGGGCCCAGTACACCTTCTCGTCGGTCCGCCATCCGCGTACGGTACTGGCCTGGAACGACACCCACTGGTTCCTGATGGTCGTTGACGGCCGCTCGGCCGCCAGCGTGGGCATGACCTTCTCGGAGATGGCCGCCTTCCTGATCGACACCCTCGGAGCGACGGAGGCGGTCAACCTGGACGGTGGTGGTTCATCGACCATGGTGGTTGACGGGACGGTCCGTAACGTGCCGTCTGACGGCAGCGAACGGCACGTGTCCAACGCGCTGATGTTGGTCGATCAGGACACTCGCAGCGTCTTTCCGTTCGCCGACTCGTTCCCGGCGCCAGGCCGTCGATCGGGCTGGGACGACAAGTTCACCTACAATGGCGTGACGCAGTTCTCGCCCTCGGCTCCGAACGGCGACGGGCACTCGATCTTAGTGGTGGATCCGGCCGGCGGCGTGGAGACGACGCGGTATGGTGATTGGGGCGATACGGACTATGCCGTCCAGGCACACGTTTACTGTTCCTACCGCCCGGAGGTTGGCGCCGACGGCTTCGAACGCTACGGCATCTTTGCCCGCGACAGCGGTACCGGGGCGTTCGGCCTGTCCAGCTACGGTGGAGGGAACTGCTACGCCCTGACCTACGACTCGGTCGACGGCAGAATCAGGGCCGGCGTGATCGTGGACGGCTTCCTCACCGATTTCCTGGGCGACACGCCCCTGTACGCCCCGACGACCGCCTGGCGCCGCCTGCGCATCGACTGCTTTGGCTCGACTATACGGTACTGGGTCGATGGAACCGTAATCGCCGCTGTCAACGACACGACGCACCACCGCGGGCAGTTCGGCATCGCCTACCAGGAGTTCTTCGACGACAACACCAACATGCGGGGCACGCGGGCCGACAACTTCTCGACGACCGCGGTACCCGGCGACTTCGACGCCGATGGTGACGTGGACCTTACCGACCTGCTGTACTTCGTCTTCTGCCGGCAAGGCCCCGGGACTGCCTATCCCCCTGGCCACTCCTGCCTGAACGGCGACGCCGACGGTGATCTGGACCTGGACCTGCGGGATTTTGCCTGGCTGCAGGACGTCTTCACCGGTTCCTAGCTCCGTGCCAGTGACGAGGCGCAGCATGTGTTCACTCGAACACCGCGCCACCAGCTGCGCCGGCAGAGTGGTACAGCAGCACGCGAAAGCGAACACCCATGACGTCCAAAGAACGCCTGCTCCTGGCACTACGCAACGAAGTGCCCGACCGCCTTCCTGCAACCGTCCACCAGTGGCAGGAATATCATCTCAAAAAGCACCTCGGCGGCCTGGATCCCCTGGCCGCCTTTCGCCGCTTCGGGCTTGACGCCTCGCTCACCTGCATGCCCTTGATCGAACCCGAAACGACCGATTGGCGTCCGGTAGTGGAAACGACCGACCTTGGTAATGGAAGAACACGACTACTGGTTACCATCAGCACCCCAGGGGGCACGCTCTCCTACTCGGTCGAACGAGATGAGGTAACAGCCTGGACTCGCGAGCACCTGGTCAAGTCACCCGAGGACGTGGACCTGCTACGCAAGTACATGCCTGTACCCCGCCTTGACCATCGCCGCTTGGCGGACGAGTACGAGCGTCTCGGCGATGACGGCATCATGCGCGGCCTGCTGATCGGAAACCAGGGCGGCTGCTGGCAGGATGCCTGCGAGTTGTTCGGCCTGGAGAAGCTGATAGTCGCCACGTATGAGGACCCCGCTTGGGTCCACCACTTCCTCGGCGTCGTACAGGACCGGAAACTGCGCTACATCTCCGACTCGCTCAGCGGTGCGAGATAAGATCTGATCGAGACCGGCGGTGGAGCATCTTCCAGCACTTGCGTCTCCCCGGCACTTCACCGCCAGTTCTGCCTGCCCTACGACCTCGAGCAACACCGGGCGCTGCACGCAGTTGGCCTGCCGGCTGTCTACCATACCTGTGGCGGAATGATGGCTATCCTGGATTGCATAGCCGAAAACGGCTGCGACGCCAGCGAGACACTCACGCCACCCGGCATGGGTGGCGACGCGGATCACGGGGCCATCAGGCAGCGACTCGGCAATAAGCTCTGCCTTATCGGCGGACTGGACCAGTTGCGGGTCCTCGAACAAGGCTCGCGCAGCGCGGTACGGTCTGAGGTGAATCGCCTGTTCCAGGAACTTGGCACCGGCGGCGGCTACATCATGTCGCCAGCGATTACTTCTTCGAGGCCTCGGCTCAGAACATCGAGTGGTACGCCGAAGCAGCGCGTGCCTGCCGCTATGCCTGAATGCCGGTCGGAGGACTATAGTGGTCCGGATAGCAGCGCCGCGAATTCGGCGTAGTCGGCCAGGTCCACGTCTTCGTCATCGTCAAGGTGAGCGAAGAAGCAGGCCGCTTCGCTCTGCGGCGCGGACTCACCCGTCAGGCACGCCTGGAACCTGGCAAAGTCGCCCAGGTCCACGTCGCCGTCCAGGTCGAAGTCGGCCGGCCCCGCCTCGTAGACCTCGAACTCCGGGATGCGGGCCCAGTTGTCGATGCCCGGATCGGTGATGAACAACCTAACATGCCGCACCGACTGCGGGCGGTAATAACTCCGTGAGGTGCTGTTGGCACCCGCCGGGTTAAACACCAGGCTGTCGATGTTCCAGGGACCGGACGCAGTCGGCGCAGTCTGCAACTGGAAGGCTTGTGTGTTGAAATAGCTCGGCTCTCCGGCGGCACCTGCGTGCCGGACCGTGAAGCCGCTCAGGTTGTGCACCTCACCAAGATCGAGCTGCAGCCAGTGCGGCGGAGACGTCCCCGCGCTGGCCCACTTGCTGTCGGCGGCTATCACCCCGTCAATGGCCTTCTCGCCGGTCGACGACGCGTCGTGGTGTGAGTCGGTCATTACCTGGATCGCGGAGGGGGCGATGTTGGCGCCTGGCGGTTGAGCATCGTGCATCAGTGAAGACCCGCCCCCGGAGGGAGCGGCCGTTGGATAGTCCAGCGTGCAGGCATACTGAAACGCATCCCACAGGTCGGCATCCTGCCCGCTCGGGCCGATATCGTGCAGTTGCAGGATGGAGTAGACCTCCCAGCCCGGTTCGTCGGCATAGATGAACCAGCAGGCGCTGGAAATCGGGTGGGCACCGGGCGTGCTATTCCAGGTATTCAGGTCCGTAAAGGCCCCGTGCAGAAACTGGGCGCTCTGGGACTCGTTGTATTCCGTCATCTGCTCCACGCGGCGGTTCCACTCCGTAATGTGCACTGGCTTGCTTACGAAGCCGGCGGCGTCGATCACCGCCAACTGGCTGACGTAGCCGGCCTGGAACTCGGCGCGAGCGGCCGCCGCGTCATACAGTGGAGATGCGTAGCCATGGATCGAGAAGCCATCCAGATCGTCCGCCGCCAGCAGGTCACACATCTGCCCCAGGTAGTCGTTGCCGTCGGTATGGCGGACCCCACCGATAACACCCCCCGGCGAGACCGGTCCGAGGAGCACGATCTGCTCGCCGAGCGAACTGGGCACCGCCTTGATAGCGGTGCGAATCGCCTTGAAGGCATCGATGTAAGCGTCGGCCGTCAATACCTCTCCGCCGTACTCGCCATAAAGATTCATCTCGTTGCCGATCTGCCAGACGTGCACCGTGTCAGCGAGCGTCTGAGCCGAGGCCTGGACATCCAGCAGGTACTGCGCGAGGTCCTCCGGCTGCGGCACCGCCAGGCCCCAGTTGGGCTGAATGCGGCAGATAATCGTGTGCCCTCGGGCCACGATCTGCTGGTATTTCCAGAGTTGACCGCTGGCCTGCCACCAGGAGTCATCGTACGGAATGACGATCTCCAGCGACCAGATGCCCTTGCCGCCGGTCATGTTCTCGACGATGCTGCCACTGGGATCGCCATACCAGTGGATGCCGTAGAGCCACTGTGAATCGTCTGCCGCCACGCGCGCCGTCGCCGTGCAGCACACGGTGGCCGCCAGGACCAGAAGCACACCGCTGGCCACACGTCGCTTGTTCAAACTGCATCCGCCCCGGTTGCCCGCCCCACCGAACGCGATGCCTGCGTGTCGCTGCGTCATATTGTGCGTTCTCGCCTCCAACAAGTGCAGATCGCGCCGCTTTGCCGGGTTCCCAAGTTCTGGCCTGGCGGCGCATGAAAGTGCGGGCACCCCACAGTCGCCGGGGAGGCCCGCACTGTTGTCGCTCAACGCATCCGATCTACTGCGGGCCACTCAGGTCCGCCGCGAAGCTGTCGAGGTCCGCCAGGTCGATTGCCAGGTCCTCGTTGTAGTCGAATCGGTAGCAACCATTGGCGGCCACGTCCTGCATAAAACAGCCCTGGAAGGCGGCAATGTCGATCAGGTCCCGGTCGTCGTCATAGTCGATGTCGCCAAACGGCGTCGGCCCCGGCGGGAAGACGTCGATCTCCTTGATGATCGAGGCCTCGAAGGCTTTCTTGAAGCCATCCGTATCCTCGTCCTCGACGTCCGGACAGTCGGACTGGTATCCCTCGCCCTCGCTGGCGTTGCCCTGCCAGGGGTCGATGAAAAAGCCGTCGGCATTACCCACGCAGTAGAAGACTATTCGCAGGTCAGAACACCCCTCGATCAGGGTATTGCCGTCAAAGTCGAAGACGTCGGTCATGCTGCCCTGAACGCTGAGTTGGCCCTCCGCCGGGAAGTCCTTGTTGACCATACCGTAAGACCCGCTGGTCACGTTCGCGGCCACCTGGAAGAACTCGTTGAAGCCCGGCTCCGATCCCGCCGGCGAAGGTCCAGTGCGGGCGTAGACGTCGTAGTTATGGAACACGCGGGCGTCGCGGTTGTTGAAGTTGCCGCCGAAGACGCGGATGCGCCCGATGTCCTGCGGAGGGTCGAATCCGTACCGCACTACCAGCGCCGCCCGGCCGAAGTCACGAAGCACGCTCTGGCAGGCCGTACCGGCAACTCCGTCCACCAGGTGGGACATGCCCCCCTCCGGGCAGCTCGGCGGCAGACCCGGGTGGAACCCGTCGCTGGGCAACAGTTCGATCATGCCCAGGCAGCCCGGCGGTGCGGTGTCCATCAGCCACGAGTAAACCTCGCTCACCACGTCGATGATGCCGAACGTAAAGGGCGCGATGGCACTCTCGTTGATGCCCTCGTTGAGGGGCAGGCCATTGGTATTGACGCCGAAGCCGGCGATCAGGTCGGTGTCGGAGATGCTCTCCGACAAGTCCGCGAAATTCGGCGCCAGCTCCCAGGTGTAGACGGCCTCTGCCCCCGCGCTGGCCGCGGGCATCAGGATCATCAGGCTGGCTATTAACAAGTACGCTCTGGTTTGCATGGCTTCTTTCCTTTTGTCTCCGCTGCTGAGTCTGGCTGCTACCACCAGATCAGGTCAAAACTGCTACCACGCCTTAGCGGGGCCTGCTTCCTGGCGTCGAGGATCCCCGTCATGCCGGAGCCGGCGCTCATTAACGCCGTGAACTGGTTGCGGCCCTTCCAATCCACGTGGCCGTCACCGTACAGCAGGTTGGCTCCCTCAAAAGCGCTGGGAACCTTGAAAGCACTCGGCGTCTGCTCGTAGTCCCAACCCACCCGGTGGTTGATGCGCCACCTGTTACCGCCCTGCCAGTACATCACGGTGTCAGCCATCAGCACCCGCGTGCTGTCGGCGTCCTTCCGGCAGTACAGCCGCCGCCAGCGCGGAACGTCCTCCGGCACCGTCTCTCCCGCATCAGCGCGAGGCAGTGCCGGATCATTGGCACACTCCTGCAGCCCGGCAAAGTAGGTGTAACCGATGTGCAGGTAGATATCCTCCGTGTCCGGCACACCGGCACCGGTGAAAGTGCCGTCGGGGTAAGATCCGGAGATGGCGTCACCGAACGTGATCTGGGTGTCCGGGACAAAGGGGCAGTAGAACACCTCGTGCGCCTTGGTCCGGCCCGTGCCCTCGTCGTTCATACGCAGGCCGCCCATGTAGGAAGCCAACTCCTTGTGCACGTCGTAGGTCCAGAACCCGGCCGCGTTCCGCTCGTCGCGCCGCTCGCTGCTCCCGATCGTGTTCTGAGTGGGGAAACGGCTGTAGTAACCCGTGTAGGCCACAAGTGCCAACCCTATGTCATGCAGTTGCGCCGCGCACTTTGTGTTCTTGGCCTGGATGCGCGCCTTCTTGAGCGAAGGCAGCAGGATGGAGATCAGCAAGGCGATGATGGAAACGACCACCAGCAGTTCGATCAGTGTGAAACCGCCCGACCTTCGAGGAATGCATCTGCCGCACATGTACGTCTCTCCGTAACCAGCGTCCTTCCCCTGACCTCCATCGTATTCTATCCACGCATCGGCTGCCCTGCAACACTTATACGCCTCTAGGGCACGTTTATTGCCGTCTCACGCTTAAGCGTCGTGTTGCACAATGAGAGTTATCCACCTGAGGCATTCACCCCAGGAAACTGAATCGCTCAACACAATAACAGGCCGGGCGGTCGACCACTGACCAGCGCCGGCCGCGCGATTGGCACTCGCGTTCAACTCACTAAGTTGATCGAAACCTGTCACGTAGGCAGTCCACACACGCGGCGCGAGAACCTTCGCGGCGCAGTCTGACTGACGACATGCCCACTGTGTACATAACGCGACCACCAACACGGTCTTTTGGTGCGTTAGCGCGATGGACCGAAACTCGCAAGGGCTGGCGTCATCAAGCGCGCCCCACGCTCCAATAACCCCGCGCCGAGAGCAATAGAGATGAAAACGGACGCCGCTCCGGCAGCCGGCTCTGCCCGCCGGTCCTATACAGCAGCACGCCATTCCACAGCAGGTCGCAGGACCTCTCGCCATGCTGTTAGGCCGGCCACAGTGAGTGGCGATATGACGCAAACCTATCATTTGAGACGGCCGCGCCGCGACCCGTTGTCGCTGGCTTGGCCTCCCAAGCAACGTCGGCCTGATTTCACGGTCACACACGACGTTTCACCCCCTGAGAGATAGTTGCCGGCGCCGAGTTAATGACGCTTACCGGACTGAGTACAGAACTGAACTCGCCTCGTCTCATCGCGCGCGAGTCTGTCTCGGCCACGGTACAAGTGGTCCGTAGTTGACTCATAACCGGGAATTGTGGTAACCTGCGCACTAGAATGCACCGGAGGGTGAGTTGTCAGGGCCTCACAAAAACCGCCTTAACATCACCTCGGCATGGTTTAGTACTACAGGTACTTGGACTGGTAATCACGGTCGGTAGTTTTAACTCGGAGGAACGAAAGATGAACAGAGCACTTTTGGCACTTGGCTTACTGGCGATTGCCGTCGCCCCGGCCAGCGCCGCGGTCACCTCGAGCACGACACACGGCGCAACGCATACCGAGCTCGATCCCTTGATGAGTGCGACGGACTACATCGCGGGCATGATCGGCACCGAGCTGCCCGGCGACTTGGGCTGGCACCCGGCCAATCCGGCCAGCGGCGACCCGCTGCATCCCGATGGCCTGCCGGCCTTCACCGACGGCGTCGGCGCCCTCTCGGGTGTGACCGGCCTGCTGAACGACTTCCCCGGCGTGGGCGTTCCCACCAAGCTGGTCGACTATGCTCTCGGCGGCCCGACCGACGTCACCGGCATCAACATCTTCAGCGGCAACGGCGGCGCGGACGGCCGTGTGTTCTCGACGACGGTCGTGAAGTACTCGACCGACGGCGGCGCCAACTACAGCACCCTCGGCTACTTCCAGTCGGATCCGTCCGGCACCATCAACAGCGGCCAGTGGGGCTCGACCCTCGTCGAGATCTACGACGATTCCAACCCCGTCCTGCTCAGCGGTGTGACCAACCTGGAGTTCGACTTCTACGCCGTGGACAACACCGGCGGCCAGATGCGTGACGCCTGGGACGGCGTCAACCCCTTCACCAGCATTGACGACGGCCTGAGCGCCGCGTTCGTCTCGCCGCTGATCTACGAAATCGACGTCGTGCCCGAGCCGGCCAGCCTGAGCCTGCTCGCCCTCGGTGGCCTGGCCATGCTGCGCCGCCGTCGCTAGACGTACTCGCCAGCCGCGCCGTCCCGAAATCGGAACGGCGGACCGGTTGAGACTCTCCAAAGGAACCGCGGGGTGGCTTGTCCACTCCGCGGTTCTTTCGTATCCTTACCCACCTGACGGACCAATGCCCGACTCTTCCACTCGTACCCCACGGAGCCTTTTGATGAAGCCCTCTGCTGTATACCTGACCTGCGTTGCCCTGAGCCTGTTGGCCGCCGTATCACGAGCACCCGCCGCCGACTACCAGAACCCGTTCGGCCTGCACGGGCCGCAGTACTCGCACTGGCTGGAAGGAAATCATGCCAACCTCTGGCTGGAGGCCGAGGCCCGCTTCGCCGTCCTGGCCGAGAGCAACGCCGGCTGGGCCAGACAGGACTTCTGGTGGGGCACCGTAGAGCCGCAGCGCGGCACCTTCGAGTGGGAGGCCTTCGACCGCGCCATGGAGGCCTATCAGCGTCATGATCTTAACCTGCTGGCCATCCTGTGTTACTCCTCGGCGTGGTCCGATGGCGTGTGCCCCGACACTGACCAGGAACGAGCCCTGTTCGGCAACTACGTCTATCAGATGGTCCAGCGTTACAAAGACCACGTGGGCGCGTGGGAAATATGGAATGAGCCTAACATCCAGCCCTTCTGGTCACCAAGACCAGACCCCGAGCTCTACACGAAGCTGCTCAAGGTGGCCTATACCTCCGCCAAGAAAGCCGACCCTGACTGCGTCATAGTAGGCGGCGTGTTCGCCGGGCCGGACTCCGCCTTTCTGGAAGGGATGTACCAGCACGGCGCCCAAGGGCACT
>JANQGB010001301.1 GCA_028277545.1 Phycisphaerae bacterium
GGCAGCCTCGGTGTTTCACTTTCACACGATCGACATTCCGGAGTTGAAGGAGTACCTTCGAGGTCACGGCGTGGATGTGCGGTGATGCCGGTGGAAGGAGCGTCGCAGTCCGACTCGCGCCGCTGGCCCTGGATGGCCATGTTGTCCAGCTGGCCGATTGTCTGGAACACACTTGGTATTGTGAACGGCGGTCGAAAAGGACAGCGCTTGGGCAGGGATTCTGCGTAGGATCGGGAGGGGCGGCGTCCTTGGCCGAACTCGTCCAGTCGTGACGGATACTTGGTTCGGAAGGACCAGCACGACCGTCACTTCTGGCGAGGAACACAGGTGTTCAAGGACATGGATAAATGGGTTGAGATCCGTCGCAAGGTACTGACGGGAGAGTTGAGCAAGCGTGGGGCGTGTGCGAAGTACCGGCTGCCCTGGCGGCCGCTGGTGCGGATTTTGGAGCACGAGGAGCCGATCGGCTACCAGTTGCAGAAGCCCCGGCCGAAGCGGAAGCTGGAGAAGTTCCTGCCGATCATCCACGAGATCCTCCAGCAGGATCGCCAGGCCCCGAAGAAGCAGCGGCACACGGCGCAGCGCATCTTCGACCGACTTCAACAGGAGCACCGCTACGACGGCGGTCTGACGATCGTCAAGGAGGCGGTGCGTGCCTGGAAGCAGCGCGAGGCCGAGGTCTTCGTGCCGCTGGCGCATCGCCCCGGCGAAGCGCTGGTCGATTTCGGCCAGGTGGAAGTCAAACTCGGCGGCGAGCCGGTCAAGGTGGCGATGTTCGTGATGACCTTGACCTACTGGGGCAAGGAGCACACGGAGTTCAACCCGATCCACTATCTGGCCCTGCTGGAGCGGAAACCGGGGGCCTTCGATCACGCCAGGCCGCTGGAGAAGTGGGAACTGCCCGACTGTTTCGGCCTGCTGCGTCGTCGCCAGGAGGCCGAACTGGAGAAGCATGGCACGCGTGAGTTCATCAAGGTTCTCAGGCTTCTGGAACACGCCACCTTGCCGGAACTGACCGGCGCCGTGGAGTACGCCCTGTCGATCGGGGCCAACAGCGCCGATGCGGTGAAGCTGATCCTCCAGTCGCGGCGGGAGGAACCGGTTAGCCTGTTCTGCCTTGAAGGCGTGCGGCCGCGGCAAGCGGGTTCGGTTCTGGAAGGTAACCGAGCTGGTCACCCATCTGATCGAAGCCCGCGAAGAGCGGCTGCTTGCGCGGATGAAGGGCCAACTGGCCAAGCTGGACCTGCTGGTCCTCGACGAGTTGGGCTACGTTCCCACAAGCAAGCTGGGGGCAGAGCTGCTGTTCGACGTCATCAGCACGGCCTACGAGCGGACCAGTCTGATCGTGACCACCAACCTGCCGTTTGAGAACTGGACCGAGGTGCTCGGCAGCGAGCGGCTCACCGGAGCGGTGCTCGACCGCCTGACCCATCGCTGCCACATCCTGGAAGCCACTGGCGAGAGCTATCGGCTGCAGGACGCTCGCCGCCGAGGGGCCGGAAAAGAATCAAATCGAAGTCGCGCGCAAGAAGGGGGAAATCTACTCTAAACGTCAAAGGAGGAACCACTTGCAGCGGCCGCGCGAGACCCGGTAAAGGTCTCGCGGGCCGCCAAGCCCGCGAGACAACCCGCCTTCGGCGGGTTACACTACTCGTATCACTTCGGGCGCCGTCCTTTTCAACCGCCCAAGCGCTGTCCTTTTCGCCCGCCGTTCACACAGTCTCGGACGAGGAGGTCGACAAGGTGCGCGAGGCCGGTAACACAGACGGTGAGATCGGCGAAATCGCGGCCAACGTGGCCCTGAACATCTTCACGAA
>JANQGB010001353.1 GCA_028277545.1 Phycisphaerae bacterium
AGCGGCATGTTGCGGCCAGCCGCGGTTCCGGCTGAGCGACGCGAGTGGAGTTCTGCGGTTCGAAGAGTTCCGCATCGCCGGCGCCCCCGAGTGCAGCCATCTGGAAGAGGCGATTCGGGCGTACCTTCTCGGTCGACCTCTGGCAGAAGTTGACCTGGCTGTCCTGCGCGGGATTCAGTGCCCGGCAAACGGCGGTTGCTTACGAGAAGTGATTGGGGAAGTGCAGAAACATCAACGCCTCTTTGTTCGGAACGAGCCGCATAGTGCGGCAGCAGGCCAGGACGTTCTGGCCGCGCTTTTACCTTAACGCCCCCAGGGACGGGCCAGCACGATGAAGATCGCAGTGGCAAGCGGCAAGGGCGGCACTGGCAAGACGACGGTGGCCACCAGTCTGGCCTATGTGGCCTCGCAGAACCAGTCGACCGTGACGTTCCTCGACTGCGATGTGGAGAATCCCAACGGCCACATCTTCCTCAAACCTGACCTCGAGCAGAGGCAGCCGGCCGGGCATTCCAGACCCAGCGTGGATCAGGCTCGGTGCACGCTGTGCGGAAGCTGCGCCGCGACCTGCCAGTTCAGCGCTATTGTCTGCGTCGGCAACACGGTGCTGGTCTACCCCGAACTCTGCCACGGCTGCGGTGGCTGCTGGTGGGCCTGCCCCGAGGAGGCCATCACCGAGGTACCCCACGAGATCGGTGCAGTCGAGTTGGGGCACGCCGGCCCGATTCGGTTCGCTGGTGGGCTGCTCAACGTTGGGGCAGCCAAGAGTCCGCCGGTCATTAAGGCCGTCAAGGCAGCCGCTCCGGAGACGGGCCTGGTGATTATCGACGCCCCGCCCGGAACGTCGTGCCCGGTGGTCGAGAGCATCCGCGACGCGGACTTCGTGATTCTTGTCACCGAGCCCACGCCGTTCGGCCTGAACGACCTGAAGCTCGCCGTGGACATGGTCCGTGTGCTGGAGCGCCCGTTCGGGGCTGTAATCAACCGGGCGGATCTCGGAGATGACGCTGTTCGAAGGTACTGCCAACAGGAGGGTATTCAGATACTGGCGGAGATTCCGGACGACCGGCAGATTGCCGAGGCATACTCCCGCGGCGGCACCATCAGCGAAGTGTTGCCTGCCTACGGCCCGTTGTTCCTGGAACTATTGGACAGGGTATTGGGGGAAGCGGCGCCGGCTGCTGAAACCGCTGCGCAGCGTCCCCAGCAACCCCGGTAAGAGGCTCGCCTGGTCGTGAATGAGTTAGTGGTTATCAGCGGCAAGGGCGGGACTGGCAAGACGTCCATAGTTGCCGCCTTCGCGTCGTTGGCCGAGCACTGCGTCCTGGCGGACGCTGACGTCGATGCCGCGGACCTGCACCTGCTGCTGGACCCGACGGTGATCCGCCGAGAGGACTTCTCCGGCGGCAACCGGGCGAGGGTCATCTCGCAGCGCTGCAACACCTGCGGTCAGTGCCAGAAGGTCTGTCGCTTTGATGCGCTAACCTACACTGGATCAGGTAACGGCAGCGGGGAGGCTACCTACCGGGTGGATCCGTTGGCCTGCGAGGGCTGCGGAGTGTGCACCCTCGTCTGTGAGCATGAAGCTATTGAGTTCGGTCCGGTAGTGAACGGGGAACTGTTCGTATCGGAGACGAGGTGTGGCCCCATGGTTCATGCCAGGCTGGGTGTTGCCGAAGAGAACTCCGGCAAGCTGGTGACCGCCGTACGCAACGAGGCCAGGCAACTCGCGGACCAGTGTCACCAGGACCTGATAATTGTAGATGGTCCCCCGGGGATCGGCTGCCCGGTGATCGCCTCACTGACCGGAGCGTCGCTTGTGCTGGCAGTCACCGAGCCGACTCTTTCGGGTGAGCACGACCTGAAGCGCGTACTGCAGTTGACCAGGCACTTCGGCATCCCGGCCGCGGTCTGCGTCAACAAGTGGGACCTTAACCCAGCCCTGGCCGATCGGATCGAGCGCCTGGCAAGAACGAAGAAAGCCTCGACGGTTGGGCGTGTACGTTACGACAAGGGTGTGACCTCCGCACAGATTTACGGGCGGTCAACCGTCGAGGCTGACTGCGCGGCCTCCGAGGACATTCGTACGCTGTGGCGCAACCTGGCAACCGTGGGAGGTCTGCATGGCGTCCAGATCTAACTTCTCCTCTACTGCCCTGGATCACGCTCGGAACCCGCGCAATCTCGGGGCTCTGGGTGATTCCAACGGCCACGCCCGCATCGCGGGGCCCTGCGGCGACACGATGGAGTTCTGGCTGCAGGTCCGTGCTGACCGTGTCCACAGGGCAGGATTCCTGACCGACGGCTGCGGGGCATCCACGGCGTGCTGCAGCGTGGCAACGACTTTGGCCGTGGGAAAGCCGGTCGAGGAGGTCTACGTCATTGAGAGCGAGGACATCCTGACCGCGCTGGACGGCCTGCCCGAGGAGTCGCGGCACTGCGCGGTTCTGGCCGCCTCTACATTGCGGGCCGCCTGCGAGGATTTTCTAAAGAGTGGCCGACGGCAGGATGATCGGCCTGCGGCAAAGCCAGGCTCTTGCGCCCGGTGCCAGGCAGACTCATCCTCGCCGGAGACGCCAAGCCAGCACGAGTCCGACAAAGTGACCGCCGCGCAGCACAGGCTGGAGGAGCGCCTCTGCCGCATAAAGCACAAGATTCTCGTCCTGTCCGGCAAAGGGGGCGTTGGCAAGAGCACGGTAGCTGCGAACCTGGCGGTCTCCCTGGCGCGGGCCGGCAAGAAGGTCGGCTTGCTGGACATCGATGTGCACGGGCCGAGTATTCCCAGGCTCCTGGGGCTCACCGACCGTCACGTCACCGGTTCAGAGGACGGCCTGCAGCCAGTCAGGGTGGACGACAACCTGTCAGTAATCTCCGTCGGCTTCCTCGTGCCCGGAGCTGATGCCCCGGTCATCTGGCGGGGGCCAATGAAGCACAACGCGATCCGGCAGTTCCTCAGGGATGTGGCCTGGGGGCGGCTGGACTTCCTCGTGGTGGACTCCCCGCCAGGGACGGGGGACGAACCGCTGTCGGTGGTGCAGCTTTGCGGCGCGGGAGCCGAAGCGCTGATTGTCACGACGCCCCAGGACCTGGCTGTGGCAGATGTACGCCGGTGTGTCTCGTTCTGCCGAAAGCTGTCCGTACCGGTCCTTGGCATTCTTGAGAACATGAGCGGCCTGACCTGCCCTGAGTGCGGCAAGAAGGTCAACCTGTTCAAGGCCGGCGGTGGAAGAGCCTTGGCGCAGGAAACCCAAGTGCCGTTCCTCGGGGAGATCCCGCTCGACCCGCAGATTGTCACGTCGGGAGACAGCGGAGCGCCCTTCGCGCAGGCGGAAGTCCAGACGCCTGCTGGAGCAGCGTTTGCCGAACTGGTTCAGGCGATGCTGAACGAAAGACGTGACTCAGACTCTTCGTCCCAGAAACAAAGGAGGACTCTTGTATGAAGATCGCCATCCCCGTCTCGCAAGGGCGCCTGAGCGCCCACTTCGGCCACTGCGAAGAGTTCGCGATTCTCGAGGCCGAAGACCAGAGCGGAGCCATTCTCGACGACTCCAGGCATGCGGCTCCAGCGCACGAGCCCGGCCTGCTCCCCCGCTGGCTGCACGAGTTGGGGGCCAACGTCATCATCGCCGGCGGCATGGGTCAGCGCGCCCAGCAACTGTTCGCCAAGAACAACATTGCCGTCGTGGTGGGCGCGCCGGCTGAGACCCCTGAGCGCCTGGCTACCGCCTACCTGGACGGCACGCTGCAATCAGGAGCGAACCTCTGTGACCACTGAGCTTTCCACCGAGTCCAGCGGGCCTGATCTCGCGGAGCGCTGTCATCCCGCCTGCATCGCCTGCGGCACGCGGAACGGCGACAGTTTGGGGCTGCGCTTTGTGGAAGAGTCCGACGGGAGCGTGGTCGGATCCTTCCCGTGTGACGGCAAGTACCAGGGCTACCCGGACCGGCTCCACGGGGGCGTTGTCGCCATGCTCGCCGACGCGGCGATGACCCACTGCCTGTTCCTGCGCCGCATCAGCGCGGTTACCGGCAAACTCAGCCTCCGGTTTCCTCGTCCTACCGAAGTCGGCCTGGACGCTACGGTGCGCGCCACTCTGGTCAAGAACTCGCCCCCCCTGTTCCAGCTCAAGGCGGAAATATCTCAAGCCGAAACAGTTCGAGTCACAGCGGAGGGCCTGTTCGTCGAGCAAGAGCTCGGCGGGCGGGGCACGCCGGAATGAGCATCCGGGCCATACTCGATCGTGGAGCCCTGACGGGTCGCTACGGTCGGTTGCTGGAGAAGTGCCCCGACCAGGGCAAAGCGCTGCTGCCATGCGAGACTGTTTCGACAGGAAGCGGACAACATTGGGCCAACGCAAGCCCGGAGCCCGCGGCCGCCGTACAGGTGACGGCCGCCAGAACGATGCCATCAAGCGTGCCGGCTCGAACCGCCGTCGCGAGCACTCAATAGATGATGCAGAGAAGGTTGAGGCGAGTCCGGCCTCTGTTTCAAAGGAGAATCAGTCATGAAGCTGTCCACCGTTTATCGTCATGTTGCCTTTCCGTTCGTGATCGCTGTGCTTGGCATGGTCATGACGCCCGGGGCAGCCGCCCAGGATTCGCTGAATGTATACGCTCCCATGGAGGTGTCTCCGGCAATCGAAGAGGCCGCGTTGGTGTTCAGCAATCGCGGCAGCGTGGAGGTGAAGGTGGCCTCTGGTGCCGCCATGAGCTGGCTGGCGGACGCCGAGAAAGCGGCAGACCTGGTCTTTACCAGCGCCGAGTTCATGATGGTTGACCTGCTGCGCTCGAAGGCGCTGCCGGTTGACCCCGTCTCGGTGACGCCACTCTACGTTCGGCCTTCGTTCATCCTGGTCCGCCCGGGTAATCCCAGGAACATACGCGACTTCCCCGATCTGCTGCAGCCCGGCGTGAAGGTCATGACCGTGTGCCACAGCGGCGAAACCAGCCTGTGGCAGGAGATGACTGACAAGGCGGGAAGCGTCGAGACCGTCCGTTCGCTTCACCGGAATGTCGTGCACTGCCCGGCCGACAGCACGGAGGCCATGCGGATGTGGCGAGAGAAAGAAGACATAGATGCCTGGCTGGCCTGGAACGTCTGGCATATTCCACTGAGACATCGCGCCGAGCTAGTGCCGATAAGCCGCACCTATCAGATCTTCCGCCAGTGCAGCGTCGCCCTGACGCCTCGCGGCAAGAGCAGGCCGGCAGCCACGCAGTTCGTCAAGTTCCTGGCCACACAGGAGGCAGCCCAGATCTTCGAGTCTTGGGGCTGGGAGCGCCCACTCCCCGATCAAAGTCCCCTCAAGCTGCATGATCACATCTGCGTGGTTTGCGCGATCGAGGACGACAAGTGGGAGGGGTCTGTCGGAGCAGGCTTCGTCGAGCTGAAGAAGCTTGTACGTGAGTACGAGTCCCTGGGAATCCCCGCCACCAGTCTGCACATCAGTGCGATTGTCGACGGCGATGCGGCCTACTGGATGCTCAAGGATGAGGCGTATTGCGCCGTCGCAGACGGTGCCGCGTCCAATCCCAACAAGTCCATCATCCACGAGCTGGTTGCAGCCGGCATCAGCGTCGAGCTGTCCGCCCAGACCATGGCGGAACGCGGATGGAAGCCGGAGCAGGTGTTACCCGAGGTGAAGATCGTGTCCAGCGCTCATACGCGGCAAATCGATCTTGAACTCAAAGGATACGTCCCCGTCCGCTTTTGAGCGATCGCGGGCTACTCGAGCTACAAAGGTGCGCAATGGATGTAAATCGGCGTGAATTCTTGAGCAGGCTGGGCCTGGCGGGCGTGGGCGGCTCCTTGGCCTGTCTGGGCTGTGACTCGGCCCAGGCCGCGGAGCCGCCGTCCGACCTCTCGGAGGGAAGGGGCGTCCTGGTCGACCTGACCAAATGCAATGGGTGCCGCAGGTGTGAGGCCGCCTGCCGCTCGGCAGCCGGCTTCGACGTCCCTACGGAGGAAGAGCTGAAGGACAGGGCCGTGTTCGCCGAGTATCGAAGACCGGGGCCGGATAGCCTGACGACCGTCAACAGGTTTGCGGTTGAGGACGGCAGGAACGGCGACCGCCAGGTCTATGCCAAATCCAATTGCCTGCACTGTCTGGACCCCGCCTGCGCGTCAGCCTGCCTGGTGGGAGCGATACAGAAGCAGCCCAACGGGGCGGTGACCTACGAGGCTCACAAGTGCATGGGCTGTCGCTATTGCATGATCGCCTGTCCGTTCCAGGTCCCGGCCTACGAATATGCCAACGCCCTGACACCTCAGGTTCGCAAGTGTACCTTCTGCTCCAACGAGGGCAATCCGAACAAGGGCGGCGTGCCGGCCTGCGTCCAGGCCTGCCCCAAGGAAAGCCTGACCTTCGGCACGCGGAGCGAGCTGCTCGGTCGGGCACACGAGAAGATCAGGCAACACCCCGATATGTACATCGATCATGTCTACGGGGAGCACGAAGTCGGCGGTACCTCCTGGCTGTACCTTTCTAACGTGAGATTCGAAGAGCTGGGCTTCCTGGACCTTGGTTCCGAGGCACCGCCGCGGCTGACCGAGGCCATCCAGCATGCCGTCTTCAAGCAATGGATGCCGCCCCTGGCGTTGTTCGGGACCCTGGGTGTCATCATGTGGCTGTCCCGGCAGCAGCAGGTGCAGGCCGCAGAGCAATCAGCGCACGCGGGCGCGCTGCCGGTCGACGAGAGTCAGGAGAACCGGCGTGCGGGCAGCCATCTCGTGGACGAAGGAGTGACGTCGTGAACGAACTCGAACGACCATTGGCAGTGCGGCGCAGGCTTCTTACGCCAGGCGTCTATGGGCTGCTGGCGCTGATCGCAGTAGGCCTGCTCTTCGCGGGCTACCGGTTCATCTTCGGACTCCAGTCCGTCACCAATCTCGATCAGCAGCACCCCTGGGGCCTCTGGATTGGAATTGACGTCGCCACCGGGGTGGCGCTGGCCGCCGGCGGTTTCACCACGGCAGCGATCGCGCATATCTTCCATCGGGAGCGTTATCACGCCATCGCCCGTCCCGCGCTTCTAACGGCCATGTTGGGTTATACCTTCGTCGGCCTCGGCCTCCTGGTGGACCTGGGCAGGTACTACAATATCTGGCACCCCATGCTTCCATCGATGTGGCAGGGTAACTCCGTGCTGTTCGAAGTCGGCATGTGCGTCATGTGCTACCTGACCGTGCTGTACATCGAGTTCCTGCCGATCGTGTGTGAACGGTTCATCGGCGATCCGCGGTTTCCCAGGCTGGGTAGTCTCTGCCAGACCATATCGCGTATAGTCGATAAGACGATGTTCCTGTTTATTATTGCGGGCGTGGTGCTGTCCTGCCTGCACCAGTCGTCGCTCGGCAACCTCATGGTCATCGCCCCTTCAAAGGTCCACGCCCTCTGGTACACGCCGATCCTCCCGCTGCTCTTCCTGCTATCCGCTATCGCGGTGGGATTTCCCATGGTGATCTTCGAGTCCACCTACGCGGCCTGGTCGCTCAAGCTCAAGCCGGAGACGCATGTCCTGAGCGCCCTGGCGAGGTACATCCCCCCGCTACTGAGCATCTACCTGGCCTTCAAGGTCGGTGACATGCTCATACGCGAGAGCTACGTACACCTGACCGACGGCACCGTCCAGAGCACGATGTTCATCATCGAAATGGTGTTCGGAGTGGTGGTTCCGCTCGGCATGCTGCTGTCGGCACGCGTGCGCAACTCTGCACGCTGGCTCTTCCTGGCTGCACTGCTGATTGTGCTGGGGGTGGCCCTGAACCGCGTCAACGTGTTCCTGGTCAGCTATCAGCCGCCGTACGCCACGAAGCAGTACTTTCCGTCCATCGGCGAGTTTGCCGTTACCATCGGGCTGGTGTCCTTGTTAATACTCTGTTACCGGATCATCGTGACCTACCTTCCGGTAATCAGTCAACCGCATGAAGCGAGAGGCGCATGATAGATCAAGCAGGCAACGAGATGTTCTGGCACGCGAAGAAGACCGGGGGCCGTCGCCGGAGATACATGCGCCCGGGCGAATCGCTGGATTCGCCAATCGCGAGGCTCCTGCTGTGTTGCGCCTCCCTCCTGGTAGGCGCGAGCGCAGTAAGAGGGCAGGAAACCGAAGCAGCGGGCAGTAAAGAGGGCGGCATCGCGCCTGGTCCCGGTAAGGCAAGCCGGGCAGAGACCGGCTGCCGGCAGTGCCATACTTGCGACAACCCAACGCCGGAGGAAAAGTGTCTCCTGCATCCGTGTACGCGACGCGATCTGCATCAGCGGGCGGCTCATTTCGATGGCCTGTCAGGCCCGGATGTCGTCATACTCGACGAACTGGAGAACGCCTACCTGCCCGTGCCTTTCGACCACAGGGGGCACGCCAGGATGGCCGAGATGGCTGGAGGTTGTGTCACTTGCCATCACTATACTCCCGAAGGTTGGCGGCACCCGGCCTGCAAGACTTGCCATGATCCGAAATCCGCCGGGACGGACATACGCAAGCCTGGTTTGAAGGGCGCCTACCACCAGCAGTGTCTGAACTGCCATCGAGAGTGGATCGACGAGACGGACTGCGCCATCTGCCACCGGACCAAGGCCGGCAGGTCCAGGGAATCGGGCCAGGCCAAGGCACCTACCAGCGACGACATCCTTGGCCGGATGCACCCCCCCATCC
>JANQGB010001358.1 GCA_028277545.1 Phycisphaerae bacterium
GGTCTGTAGCGGGTGCAGCACGAAGTCGCTAGGCCGATGTCGCACCGTGGTTGTTCTCCACTCGCCACCTCCTCAGCTCACGTCCTGAGCGGCACACCGGGGCGACGCTCCCGCGTGATCCGGCCGCACCAACCACCGACAACCTACCGATCGGAACAGGCCGCGTCCAGCGCGTCGTCCGGGCCGCGAGGTCGGCCCGTCCCGCTGTTCACCGCCAGTCTGCACCGCGCAGGGCCCAGCAGTGATGCTCGACGCACGTTTGGCGGCGCGCAGCATCACCTCGGCCTGAGAGCAGGCGCCGCCAGGCCATTCATCTGGTCAGCTTCCAACTTGCCAGGTCGCAATCGGCCTTGTTACTGCCCGGTGCACAACTCCGCAAACAGCCCGAAGTCCGCCAGGTCGACATCGCTGTCCCCGTCCAGGTCAGCTCCGAAGAACTCGGTCGGGGCGCAACCGCCCGGTGCGACAGGATATCCCGGGCCCGCAACACACGCTTCGAAGACCGCGTGGTCATCCAAGTCCACGTCCCCGTCGCCGTCAAGGTCTCCGGGACAGGGCCCCGCGGACGAGAGATCGCTTTCGATAAAGTCCCCGGGCATGCCGTCGCCGGCCGAAATGCCCACCACGGCGCTGGTTGAGTCAATCTCCAGCCACGTGTAGCGAATAGTGCCGTCGAAGAACATCTCCACCTGGAAGGTATTGGAGTTTGACGACGACCACTCGGGCACGTCTACGTAGGTGGCAACCGCCCGGTCTTCCAATTGCTGCCAACTGATGGTACCACCCGCGGGGATGCTGAGATCGTTGAAAAGCGGCGAGAGGCGCGTCATGCCGAAGTGATCCGGCAGTGACTCGGTGTAGTCGCCGTCCGCGCCGGTGAAGGTGATGTAGCCATTGTCGCAGACGTAGAAGCTGCCAAACTCCTGGCCGTACACGCTGACGGTCGCGCCGCCGCTGAGGTAGGCCAGCGAGCAGCCGTCCTCCCCGGGATCGACGGTGGTTCCGCCCGAAGGATCGACCGCGAACTCGGCAGCCTCCCCGCCGCACACGCTGTAGTAATCCCCGGAGCCGTCCGGCGTGTAGATCACAGTGAATCCCTCCAGGTCGACTGACTCGCCGTTGAACTGCTCGCTGAAGTAATCCGGCTGATCCACCGTAGTGAAGCTGAAGGGCTCGGAGTAGGCACTGATGCCACAGCCGTTGCCGGCCCGCACGCGCCAGTAATATTGCTCGGACGTCTCAAGATCCGTCGAAACGGTGTGGCTGGAGCCGCTCACGCTAGCGGTGTAAGCCACGCTGACGAACCCCGGATCGCCCGCGACTTCCAGGTCATACTCGCTGGCCTGCGGGGAGGGATCCCAACTCAAGGTCGGCCGGCGGGCCTGGTCAACCTCGCCGTCAGGCGGTGAAACGAGCGTCACGACCGCCGGAACCTCCGTGGCGACCGACAGGGTCACCACCGTCGATCGCGTCTTGGTGCCGGCAACCCCGGAGATAACCATGCTGTATTCTCCCGCGACCACCAGGTCGAGATCGCTGACGGTCAGTTGGGAGGTAAAGGGCGGCGGCAGGTCGTTGATGTCGAAGCTCACAGTAGCTCCCGCAGGTTCGCCACTGCAACTCAGGGTCACATCTTCGGAAAAGTCGCCCAACTGATCGACATCGATGGTGTAGACCACCTCGGTAACAGGCGGACTGCACACCTCATGAGCCTCGACGTCTGAAACGAGGGCAAAGCCGTCCGGCTGCGGCAGCAGCAGCGCCGGATCACCCAGCAGGACGAACTCTTCAAAGAAGTTGCGGATGACGTCGACATGCGACGGCGGCAGACTGTCGTGGTCGCCGTTCCATCCTCCGTGATCCTTCAGGAAGGTGTACAGACCCGTCCGCCAGGCGGGCCCTACCTCCCAGATATCCTGCACGAAGAAGGAAGCGAAGAACGAGCGCTCGTGAATCGTGGAGGGCTCCCACGCTTCGACGCTACCCCAGTAGATGTAGTCCGAAGCGGAGATATAGGCGGCCGCCCCGCGGTTAGCCACCCGCAGCCAGGTCTCGCCGGCACACTCATCGTAGCTGAAGTGAGCTGTGTTGCAGGACCACCCGCAGGCCAGGCCGTACAGCCCCTCGTTGCTGAGCCCCTGAATGTCACCCTGGTCGAACGCGGGATTCCACCAGCCGCCAGAACTGCTGTGACCGTAGTATACGGTCCACAGGCAGCCGTTATTGACCGCGGCTGTTACGTCAGCGGTGCCTGCCCCCTCCGAGGCATACAGCTTGATTCCGGTGTAACCGTTGGGCGTGAAATACGTGTCGATCACGTAGTCATGCGCCGGCTCTGCCATCCCGTAGGTGCTCGGATTGGCCAGAAACGCCCCGCGCTTGACATACTCCGGGTCGGAGAACGAGCCCGCCTCCACAAACAGCGACTTGTCCACCACATTCTGCAACTGCTCTACGGATACAACAGAGAACCTTCCGACGCACACGTCCGGATACCACTCGATACCGCCAGGCATGCAGGCATAGGGCAGGTCGGTCGTGGCCGAGCGCGACCCACCGCCGATGAAATGTGGAATCGTGGTCGCGGTGGACGTCGAACCACTGGTGTCGCCCACCAGCAGCACGTACTTCGGCCTGTTCTCACCAGCGTAGAGCTCTTCTATGTAGGACTTGATCTCGTTGTTCGACGTTCCACTGGGAACCTCGTAGGTCCACATGGTGTAGCCTTGCGCCGCCTTGGCATCCATGAACTGGACCAGCGGCGCGCTGCCCGCGAACTCGCTCGGGGTGACGACCAGATAGTTCGCCGGCCGGCGCATGCTCTCCCCCGCCAAAGCACCCGACGCCACCACCGCTATCACTAGCATGGTGCAGACCATCACGCGGCCCAACGCCCGATCTGTTACCAGAGTCGCCTGCATTCGGAATCTCCTTGCCGGCCAAGCCGGCTCAAGTGCACCGCCGGATCGGCACGTAGTGCCGACCCCGGTCGCCGGTCCCTCCTCGTCACGTGCCGAGGCCAACCAAGCCCTCGGCCGACACAGCGCGTCAATCCCCGACCGCGCTGCTCAGAACAGGCCGCTAGGGCCCGTCAATCGCCGTACAGAACAGGGCGAAGTCGTCAAGATCGATCGTCGCCCCGCCGGCCAGATTCCCGGGCTCACATGTCCCATCAGAAGCCTGTCCGAAACACTCCTGGAACGCCCGGAAGTCAACCAGATCCACGTCACCGTCGTCGTCGAAGTCACCTGTGGCGGGTGTCATCTCGATGCCCCAGATCTCGACGTCGTCAATGTTCCAGCCGCAGTAATTCCAGATGCCATCCGTGGTCCCCATGGTCCAGCGCAGATACACCGTCGGCTCATTGTCCGCAACCGCCGAGATGTCGTACGACTGCTCCGACCAGGACGAATCAGATACCTCGCCCGAGTTGGTCCAGACCGGAACCCAGTTGACGCGGTCGGTGCTGACCCGCACATAGGCGTGATCGTACGACGGCGACTCGACACCGAGCCATCGCTGGAATACCAGTTGCACGTTGTACAGTCCGCTACAATCTATGGCGGACGTGGTCAGGTGTCGCTCCGGGAG
>JANQGB010001405.1 GCA_028277545.1 Phycisphaerae bacterium
TGATGGCGCCCGGGGCATCGTTGGTGTGCAGCGCCGAAAACACCAGATGCCCCGTCAGCGCGGCCTGCACGGCGATTCGGGCCGTCTCGGCGTCGCGGATCTCCCCGACCATGATCACGTCCGGGTCCTGGCGCAACAGCGACCGCAAGGCCGAGCCGAAGGTGAAGCCGATCTTCTCGTTCGCCTGGAACTGGTTGATCCAAGGCAGGTTGAACTCGATCGGATCCTCGATCGTGCAGATGTTGATCGCGTCGCCGTTGAGCTCCTTCAAGACGCTGTAAAGGGTGGTGCTCTTGCCGCTGCCGGTAGGACCGGTCACCAGGATGATGCCGTTGGGGCTGTCGATCACCTTTCGCCAGGCCTTGAGCGTCTCGTAGCCGAAGCCCAGTTTCTCGATGTTCACCAGCACCGAACGGTTGTCGATCACCCGGATGACCACCTTCTCCCCGGCCTTGCCGTTGAGGGTCGAGACCCGCAGGTCCACCGGCCTGCCGTCCATCAGCACGTGAATGCCGCCGTCCTGGGGAAGCCGACGCTCGGAGATGTCCAGGGAGGACATGATCTTGATCCGGCTGACGAGGGCGGGGTGAAGCTTGGTGGGCACCCGCATTTTCTCGTACAAATGCCCGTCCACGCGGAAGCGAATGCGTACGCTGCCTTCGTCCGGCTCGACGTGAATGTCGGAGGCACCCTCCCGCACCGCGTTGTAAATGAGGTAGTTGACCATCCGGATCACCGGCGAATTCTCGGTGACGTCCTCGATGTCAACGATGTCCTCGACCCGCTCCTCGACCAGCGCCAGCTCGCCGGCGTCCATCTCCTCGACGATGTCGTCGATGACGAACACGTTGGCGTTGGGCAGGTGCGTTTCCAGCGTGTTGTGCAGATCCTTGGCCGTGGCGCAGACGATCTGCACCTGGCATTCGGTCATGCGGGCGACCTCTTCCAGCAGGAAGACGTTGGCCGGCTCGGAGACCGCCAGGGTCAGCATGTTGCGGACCTTGAACAGCGGCAGGATGCAATGCTTCTTGAGGAATTCCCGGGGCAGTACGTCCACGACCTTCGGGTCGGCGATTTTCGGGCCCACCCGGGCGAACGGGATGCCGTAGCCCCGGGCCAGGCACGCCATGATCTGCTCTTCGGTGCAGATGCCCCGCTGGAGCAGCACCTCCCCCAGCAGCATCCGGTTGCCCTCGCTGCGCTGGATTTCCAGCGCCTCGGTAAGCTGCTGTTCGGTCAGCGCGCCGGTCTTGACCAGCAATTGCCCCAATTGAAGTTTCTGATCGCTGTCTATGGTGATCATGGCGTTGCCCCTCCCTACACCGCACGGACGGCCTGGTTGATGTCGTCGAACCGCTCGAAGGCGCTATCCAGGCGGGTGATCTCCATGATCTTGGCGACGTTCTCGTCCAGCTTGGCGAGCTTGACCTGCCCCAGCCTTTCGCCGAGCGTCTCCTGCATCCCCAGCAGGTACTCCAGACCGGCCGAGTCCACAAACGGGACCTGCTCGAAGTCCAGCACCAGGTCGCGCAGCTGGTCCTCGCTCATCTGGTGCTCCACCGCCCGCCGGAAGGCGTCCAGCGAGTCGGCGGTCAACTCGCCCTTGCAGTTGAGCACGATGGACTGACCGTACGTCTCCACCGTCACGTTCATCTCATGGCTCCTTCGGCCAGCTCCGCGTCGGCGGCGGACGCCTGGCGGAGTTCTTCCAGGTACGCTTCCAGATCCAACGTCAGCAGCAGTTCGACCAGCCTGGCGTCGAATTGGGTGCCGCTGCATCGGCGGATTTCCGCCAGCACCGCCTGCAACGGCATCGCCTTGCGGTACGTCCGGCTGGAGGTCATCGCGTCGAAACTGTCGGCCAGGCCCACGATCAACGCCTCGATGGCAATCTCCCGTCCGGCCAGCCCGTCGGGATACCCGCGCCCGTCCGGCCGTTCGTGGTGATGCAGGATCGCGGGCACGAGGTCCTCCATCTGCCGGATGCCGCCGAGAATGCCGGCGCCGACGCCGGGGTGCCTCTTGACCTGGCCGTATTCGTCCTCGGTCAATCGCCCGTTCTTGCAAAGCACGGACTCGGGCATGCCGATCTTGCCGACGTCGTGCATCAGCCCCGCCAGGTACACGCGATGGGCACGGGCCGAGTCGAAGCCGCTCAGTTCGGCGAGCTTGCGGGAGATCAGCGCCACCCGGCGCGAATGGCCGCAGGTGTAGGGGTCTTTCGCGTCGATGCTGGCGGTCAGGGCGTGCAACACGCCCATCAGCAGGTCCTGAAGGTCCTCGTACAGGTGGTAGTTTTCCAGGAACACCGCCGCCTGGGAGCTGATGGAACTGATGAGCTTCAGGTCGATGGTGTCGAACTCGCCGGTGAGTTTGTTGACCCCGACCAGCACGCCCTTGAAGTGGTCGGCGCTCATGAGCGGCACGGCGATCAGTGTTTGGATCTGCCGGACCTTCCCGCCCAGATGGGCGGCGCTGGAGGCGAACTGGTTGTCGACCATCGCCCGCCGGCTGGCGGCGAGGCGCGGCGACAGGTACCGCAGGAACACCTGCGTCAACTGTTCCTCGTTCAACGGCCAGTCGCCCGCGCAGACCACCTGGTCGGCCGAGTCGCTGCGCTCGCGCCGGTTCAGCAGGACCGCCGCCGCTTTGAGGTGCATCACCTCCAGCAACTCCTGGCAGATGTTGTCGAAAAACTCCCGGCAGCTCTGGGTGACCTTCATCGAGCCGCTGATGCGGTAAAGCATCGAGAGCTCTTCGTAGGTGTTGGC
>JANQGB010001447.1 GCA_028277545.1 Phycisphaerae bacterium
TTCGCCGGTTACACACTGCTGAGCCGTTTCGATGGCGGTGGACAGGGAACGGTCTACGAGGCGACCGAGAACACGACCGGAAAGCACGTCGCGATCAAGGTGTTGCACGCCGGCCCGTTCAGTTCGGACGCCGAGCAAATGCGATTCGAGCGCGAGATCCAGATCCTGGCCCGGCTTCAGCACCCGCACATCGCAACGATCCACAACAGCGGAACAGTTGAGGGCCGCCGATACTACGTGATGGACTTTATCGCTGGCCGCACGCTCGACACCTACGTCCGCGACGAGGATCTCTCCATCGACGCGGCATTGGCCTTGTTTCAGCAAATTTGCGACGCCGTGCACGCCGCCCACCTGCACGGCATCGTGCATCGTGACCTGAAGCCGAGCAACATCCGGATCGATGAACATGGCCAGCCGCACGTACTGGATTTCGGCCTGGCCAAGCCCGTGCCTGGCGACTCCGGCGATTTCTATGGGGGCCTGGAAGCAACGATGACCGGGGGCTTCGTTGGTTCACTGCCCTGGGCCGCGCCGGAGCAACTCTCGGCGGGTGCGGATTCGATCGACCTGCGCACCGACGTGCATGGGCTCGGGTTGCTGCTCTACACGATGCTGGCGAAATCGCCGCCGTTTACGCGTCGGGGCAATCTACCTGACGTTGTTGCCGATATTCGCGAGCATGATCCGCCGCCGCTGCGCTCACTGAATTCGAAAGTCGACGACGAACTAAACACGATCGTCCTGATGTGTTTGCAGAAAGACCCAGGCCGGAGGTACCAGATCGCCGGTGATCTGGTGGAGGACATCGCCCGCTATCGCGCCGGCGACCCGATCCGCGCCAAGCGCGACAGCACGCTATACCTGTTAGCCAAGACGACCCGGCGACATCGGGTATGGGCGGGAATCGTGTTTACGTTCGTCCTGCTCAGCATTGGGTACGGGGCCGTCGTGTCCTTTCTGTACCACAAGGCGACGACCTCTGAGCAACTGGCCGCTCAGCGCGCGCTAGACGCGCGAGAGAAGTATCAACTAGCCCGCGACGCGCTTGAGTTCGTGGTAGACGAGGTGTCGGCCAATCTCGACGGCGCCCCTCGCGCAGTCGCAGCGCGCCAGAGGATCCTGGAGGGGGCGTTTGACCGGCTTACGGCGTTGGCCGAACGACACGGCGATGATCCGCAGTTGCAGGCCGACCTGATGCGCACACACTACCAGTTGGGGGATCTTGCGATTCAATTACAGCGCTATGACCTGGCCGAACAGCACCTGCTGACCGCACTGGATCTACGACTCGCCCTGCAGGAGAAGCAGACTATGACGCCGGAAGCCATGGCGGACCTGTCGATCCACCATGTGCTGCTGGGAGACGTGGCCAATCAACTGCAGAGGCTGGATCAGGTTGAAGAGCGCTATCGCTTGGCACTGGCAATAGACGAAGATCTGGCGGCCACCTATCCGGACAATGCGACCTACCAGGACAACCTGGCATGGAGCTATGATCGTCTCGGTGCCCTGGCGGCGCGGGAGGGGCACTTTGAGGATGCCGAGTCGCTGTACCGCTGGCAATTTGTCATCATGGAGCGACTAGCCGCTGCTGAACCAGAGAACGCAATCCGCCTACATGGTCTTGCGGCCGCGTACACGCGTCTGGCCGAATGTGCGGGACGGCGCAAAGACTGGTCCGGCCGGGCGGAACAACTGAAGCACGCGGTCTCAGCCGGACGACGTATGCTGGCCGCCGGAGCGGACGACACCGACCTCTGGTATGCGCATGTTTCTCGATTGTGTTCCTACCGCAACCATTGGCTCCTTGCGTTTCCGGGTGAAGATGACACCGCCGCATTACTCGAAGCCCGTGACTTAGCGCGGTGTTTGGTCGAACGCGAGCCGGAACTGCCACGCAGTCAACTCGCCCTGGCCAATTCCTGCTACAACCTGGTCTGCTCGGGGACGCTCGAATCTGACACGCAGAGGGTGGGGGAGATTGCGCATGAGGGATTGAGTGCCTGCAGGCAATACCTGAGACTCTGCCCGGGGACAGCCAGAATAATCGAGATGAAGTCTGTGGCCGAATGGAAGATCGCAGCCGTGCTGGAAGAGCAGGGGCTAGCTGAAGACGCCGCAACCCATCGACAGCAGGCACTGATCACGATTACTGATGCGCTCGCCGATGGAATCGACTCGATCGGGATTCGCCTCCAACATTTAAGTCTACTAACATCAGAGCCGAGTCCGGACCACAACGATGTGATCTCGGCCATCGATGCAGCCCGCTACATTACGCTGCATTCTGCCCAGGATGCGTCCGACTCCTTGATGACAATGGCGCTGGCATACCGGAAGATCGGCGACAATGAGCAGGCGCTGGAAGTGCTGGAAGAGTCCTTGACTGCCTACAACAGCCAAGGCCGGCCAATGCCCCCGGAGGGAATAGAAGCCCTGCAGGAGCTACGTACCATGTCTCAGCAGTAAAGGGGTCAGGCTACTTTTCCAACCAGAATGACTGGGTAAGGCTAGAATGGCATGAAGCTAAGGGACCGGTTGACGTAAGTCCTTTTACTTAGCGCACTTATAAACACTTGCGCGAAGAGCGGCCTCCCTTCATGATGTTGGTGGATACACCGCAACAACAGAAGGAGGCCACGGATGGCTACTATCCCGTCCTGGAAGGCTCCGGTCAACACCAAGATCGACAGCAGCCAGCGCTCCGGCGACGGCTGGGCAGTAGACGACTTCCAGGCCATGAGCGGGTTCTATCCCTGAGAGGCATGGAGACAGGAGACGGAATACAGGAGGGACCAGAAGAAACGGCTGGCCGTCAGGAGTTGCCAGACAGGATCTGTCGGGGGCAACAGTCTCGCGGGCAGGCTATTCTGCCGCCCTGTTACAGCAGACGCCTGAAGTTGCAGTATCACCAGTTGTCTCGACCGCCACCTGTCACTTTTCTCCTGTATTCTCTATTCTGTCTCCACTCGTGCCCCGACGGTTCACTGCGTAACAGGGCGAGCTTTGGGGGAGGAGAGTAGCAAAACACGCCTTAGCACCAAGCCGTTGACGCCCTTTCCATCAACACCCACGCCAGGAAGGCCAGACAGTCGACAATGGTCGTCGTCGACGTCCCAGAGCTATAGCACGCCGCCGCCGCTGGTCCTCGATTTCGTCTCTATGCAGGTGACTCGCGAGAGTCTCCGCATCTTGGACCGGCGCTCGAGGACCGGCGCGGCAGCGACGAACTCGGACAAGCTAGGTTCTGCGCAAGCGGCGTCGACCGAAACACGCGAAGCCGCTGATGCCCAGTATGAGAATGGACGTCGGCTCCGGCGCCGTGCAGCCACGGATTTCCACTTCACCGATATCTCGGCCGAACACGCTGTATTCGCCGGCGCCAACTTCGCCCTCGAAACTGATCAGGCCACCTCCGGTAGCCTGGAAGTCTATATATCCGACGCGCACAAACTGATCGAGCGCCTGACCTAGAAACGTAGCGTCAGTGCCACCGAAGTTCTCCACGATATTACCTGCGTTGTTGATAGCACCTTCCGTGAACCCATCAAATTCTGTGTCGTGGTATAGGCTGATGGCGTCCGTTATCGCGCCATTGTCCCACGTCACGTTCGTGTACGCTGAGATCACACCGCTGTTCAGATCTCCAAGGTCGTTGACCCACACTTCAACGTGATAAGTTGGGTAGACGGTCCAGTCGAACTCCAGGTGATAACGGTCATCCGCGGCTGGCGGAACGTCATTGGGGTCAATGTCGCCGGGGGTAAGCACCGGGACAAGGTAGGCCTTCACGTCGGGCGACGCCCATGAGGGCGCGGGCACGCTGGCAATAGACAGCGTAATCGCAAGCACAATACTAGCTTTTCCAGATAATGTCATGTCTCTCTCCCTTTTTCAGCTGAACAGATGCACTCTCTTACTGCACGACAAGAGCCGCAGCGACATCGGACGCCGCACTCGGACCAACATTAACGAATTATCGCTCACATACCGTGGAGAAGATGAATGGATCTCTGCTCTCTCCCTCACCCGCTCCCTGCTGAGGACGCAAGCGAATCCCCCAACCCAACACGCTGGTGTGCAGGAATCTGCCTCGTATTCAAGACGAAGTCGCCTTGCGTGCGGGCCGTAACCACAACTCAGCCGCCCATCGTCGGCGCCGAGCGAGATTAAGGCAAGCCGACAGACGAACGTGCCTGTCACCTCCTTTCACTGACGATTGGCGCTAATCTCGCCGCCGTGGGCCGAGATCACCTGCCGGCACGCTATCGATTCCTGAAGCGCCGGCCTAACGGCGAGGTTCAACCGTCTCTGAGCGATGATTTGGAATCAAGCCCCGTCCGTACGCCGAGATGGCCTCGCCCTCACTCGCCTGGACCGCCAGAGTCGGGACGTCCAAGCTAATCAGAGCTTCCAACTCGATCACCGATACGCGGCTCCATTCCTCAACGCCATGGTTTGCTTCCATCGTTGCCCCGCCAGTGCTGCGCACGACACCGCTCATGTTGTCTATAGTGACGTCGCTGAACAGGGTGAAGATGTCACCCGGATTGACAGCGACAACACTGAACTGCGACGGATCAAACGAGACATCGGTGAAGACGGCGGTGAGCCCGCTACTGTCGAGCGTCGTG
>JANQGB010000063.1 GCA_028277545.1 Phycisphaerae bacterium
CGGCGTGATCAGTGGGTGCGAGGTCATCTGGTCTTCCCGGCTGAAATAGCCGGGGTCGCCGAACAGATGCTCGCGCTGCATCGCGCTCTCGTAGGTGAGCTGCTCGACCGAGGTCACCCCGCAGAGCTTGGAGATGTACTCCGCCGTCAGCAGGTCGCGGCTGCGTTGGCGATGAAGGTCTGCCACCGTTCGCCGTAGATCGTCTTGGCCTGCGAGAAGTCCTGGAAGATGGGCCAGAGCTGGAGGCCCGACCCGGCCAGCAGGCCAAAAGCGTCGATCACCGGATCGAGACGCCCCATGGCGCCCATCTCGTCGAGCAGGAACAGGCACGGCGGGTCCGGCTTGACCGGCCAGCTTGTTGACGGCATCGATCGCCAGCGACACCAGCAGGCGCAAGAGACGCCCGTGCGTGCGCAGCCGACCCGGCGGCAGCAAGCATCTGTGTCGGAGATCAAGCCCTTTGTGGCGCGGTCGGCTGCCAGTGGCGATCCTCGGCGATCAGCGTGTTGGCGAGGATGACGAGCTTGCGCGCCATGGCCGTCATGGCGACTTTCGGGTTCTTCCCCGTGCTCACCAGGTGGCGGTAGAACGCCCCCATGATACCGCTACGCCGAGACAGGCCGACAGCGCACATGAAGAGCATGCGCCGGACATAGGCCCGCCCTCCGCGGATGCTGCGGACTCCCGTCTTCATGCCGCTGTCGCGGTTCATCGGGGCGACTCCGGCCAGCGCCGCAATTTGGCGGCAATTCACCTGCCCCAGCTCCTCCAGCTCGGTCAGCAGGGTCGTGGCGGTGATCAGGCCGATGCCGGGGATCGAGGTGAGGATGGCGAAGCGGTGCTGCAGTTCATCCCGCTCGCGGATCAGCGCCTGGATTTCCTGCTCCAGCACCTGTTGATGGCGTTCGGCCATCTTTATGCGGGCCCGGAACTGGCGCTGCACGAGCGGATGTTCGGTCTCATAGAGCTGCCGCTTGAGGGTGCCGATCTCATCGAGGACCTGCCGCCTGGCGACATTCAGCTCTCGCAACGCCTTCAGATGCCGGGACTGCGGAAGCGTCGGCTGAGGTTTGATGAGCATGGCGAAGCGGGCCAGCACCTGGGCATCGATCCGGTCTGATTTGGCCAGCCGTCCCGTAGCGTCGGCGAACTTGCGGCTGCGGAAGGGATTGACCACGGCCACTTCCAGACCGGCCTCGTGAAGCGCCTGATGGGCCTTGCGGTGGTACCGGCCCGTAGCCTCCAGGGCGATCAGTCGGACGCGGTGGCGCTGGCAGCACCGGACCAGCTTTCGAAGACCCGTGGCATCATTGTCGAACCGGAGGGCGTCGTTTGCAGGCAGAATGAACACATCGAGCGCGTGCTTGCCGACATCGATCCCGGCATAGCAGTCCAGGTTGGGGTTACCGGGCAACGGGGCGCTCTCGTCTTGCATTCGGGACATGACGGCATTCCCATTCATCTGTTCAGAGCAAAACCCGTGCGCGGCCCGATCAAGCTTGCGACGGCCCTGGAAGGCCCAAGATGTGACGATCCGGACCGCGCGCTGAACAGGGTCATGATGAACCCGTTGCGGGTCCCGCGTGCCGCTATTCAGCAGCCCGATCCTTGAAGGGATTCGGACATAACTGCGTTATGCAAGATGTGTGCTGTACTACAGCACCATCTTGGCAAGGGGGCCCGCTGTGCGCCCCCGTTGCATCCCCCCGGCCTCTGGCGCTTCCCGGCATCGAGCCGGATCAGCGCCAGCGGAACGTATCGCCGTTCCGTCACTCACGCCGTTTGGCCGCCGTACCGCCACTTGAGGGAGCCAGCGCCCTCCCGTGAGGGCCCAGAACCCGGCGTGGGCAGAGTGGATCATCGGTGGAGCTCGGACATCTGTCGCTTCAGCTCGAGATAAAGCCGTGTAGTGTTTCTGCAATCGCATCTCCCAGATGGCACGCCGTTGCTCAGCAATCTGTGGAGTGATAGTGAAGCTGGTAGAAGACGTTAGCGACAACGGAGTGCGAATTTTGCTGCGAACGCGACGGGTGAAGCGGAAACCGGCCCGGTGCGGCTCCAGTTCGACCGGTCGGTGAAGCTGGCGTTCCAGATCACGGAGGCGGCGCTGTCACACGGCGCGTTCGCAGGCATCCGTGGCCTAGCCAACGGCCTGCGCGGATCGCCAGTTCCGATGGCTTCAATATGATCAACGGTCATCCGCGAACCGCAGAGCTCATTGCGAGTGGCTGGCGAGGTAAGGCCACCGGACGCCGAAACAGGCATCCAGGGCGAAGCCGGGCGGCTGTTGGCGCGCATCGCGCCGTCAGCAAGGGCTAGCTACATCAAACGGGCGCGCTCGTGGTTGATCGGAGCTTTCGCCGGCGGCTTGGTCCGCGGGGGCCCCGCGATGGACGGCCACTGTGGGTGCACAGCTTGACTAAGTCTGCCTCTCGGCAGTTGCGCCGACAAGGCGGCTATCCACAGCGAAACTGCCTCCTGGATCATGATCGAGTGAGCGCATGGACGAACCTGTTGTCGTCTTTCTGAGCTACAGCCGCAATGATGTGAGCGCGGCGGCCAATCTGCATGCCCAGCTGGACCGGGCCGGGCTGCCGGTGTTCAAGGACGACGAGAGCATCCGCGGGGGTGACCTCGGGCTCGACCGTCTACAGGACGCCATCGGCACGTGCGGCGCCTTCGTCGTGCTGGTGGGGCGCGATGGCGTGCAGCGGTGGGTCGGGGCGGAGACACGGACGGCTCTCACCCGCCATTTTGACCCACAGGACGACACTGCGCGCCTGCCGATATTCCCGATCCTGCTAGAGGGCGGCAAACCGGAGTCGATGCCTGTGTTGCTGCAGCAGTTCCAGGCGACGGCCTGGAACGGCACAGATCCGCTGCCCGACTCCTTCCTGCACCAGATTCGCGAGCGGCGGCTGGGCACCAGCGATGGCACGCCCTTCAAGGGCTGCCCGTTCGTCGGGCTTGCCGCCTTCGGCATCGGCGAGGCGCACATGTTCTTCGGCCGGCAGAAGGAGACGCTGGACGCGCTCAACTGCTTCTTCGACGTTCGCCCCGGCAGCCCGCCGGTCCGCTGGCTTGAGATCAGTGGCAACAGCGGTTCGGGAAAGTCGTCGCTGATGCAGGCCGGCCTGCTGCCGTTGGTGGAGAAAGGTTGGCTCTGGCGTCCAGGCAGCCGGTACGAGGACTGGACGCGGATCGGCCCAATGATGCCGGGCAAACATCCGGTGGAGATGCTGGCGGAGGCCCTGGCGCACGCCTTCAACGCCGGCATGGGCGACATCGTCGAACACCTGCGGGCCAGCGATGACGGAATGCGCTATTGGCTGCGTGACCGCAAGCGAGATCGCACCGCATTCCTGCTCGCCATCGACCAGTTCGAGGAGCTGTTTACCTTCGCCGACTCGAGCGAGCGCCGCTTGTTCGATCGCCTGCTTGCGGGCGCGTTGGAGGATGGCGACTGCCCCCTGTTCTTGCTGTCAACGGTACGCACCGACTTCCTCGACCGTTTCACTGAAGACCTCCCGCGGCTGGCCGCGGTGAGCAACCGCCGAGGCCGCCCTTGGAGACTGGGGGCGATCGCGGAGCAGGGCCTACGCGAGGCGATCGAAGGTCCCGCCCGGCTCGCCGACCTCGACGTTACTGAAATCGTCGAGGTCATGATCGATCAGGCGCGGAATGAGCCAGGCGCGCTGCCGCTAGTCGAGAACGCGCTGCATTTCCTGTGGAGGACGCGTGAGGGCAATCGGCTCAGCGGTCGGCTGTTTACCGAGCAGGGAGGTCTGGCCGGAGTACTCAGCCGCAGTGCCGATCGTCTCCTTGCGGGCTTTGACGCCGATGACAGGACGCGGGCTCTCGAGTTGCTGTTCCAGCTGGTTCGGGTCGATCCGCAGGGATCCCGGCACGCCCGTCGCAGGCTGTCTTTTGCCGAAGCAGTGGCCAGTGCAGGCGGCGATGCGGCCGGCCGGGCTCTCGTCGGGCGCCTGGCGGGGCAACGCGATCCCGAGTGCGATGTTGACGTGGGGCAGGTTGCGGGCCCCGTCCGGTTGATCACGATTGCCCAGGAAGAGCGTTGGGTTGCCCTGATCCACGAGACACTGATCCGCAGCAAGGGCCCGGATGCCGAGGGCAAGGCGCAACCCTATTGGCCGACGCTCTGGGACTACATCGAGGCGCACAAGGAGCGTGCGGGGCAGCTGGAGAAGCTGAGGGTCGATACCGACACGTGGCTCGCGCGCAAACGGGACCCTGGTTTTCTCTGGTCTCACGAACGGGTGCGGGAGTTGGTAGCGACGCTGAAACGGGTCGGTGCTGAGATCGGCGGAGGCCAGCGTCCGGACGCCACCCTCAGCGACGATGAACGGGAGTTTCTCGGACCGATTGATGTGCCGGCGATGCTCGCGGAGCTGGACCGAACGGAGACGTCGCACGCCCGTCGGGCGCTAATCGGCGAGCGTCTCGGCGTCTTGGGTGAGGACCCGTCCCGGTGGGGTGTGGGCGTCGACCCGAATGGCACACCAAGGATCGACTGGTGCCACGTGGGTGGGGGAGAGGTCACGATCGAGATCCGATCGGACCCGAGCAGAGTTGATGCTGAGATTTCCGAGCGCCTCACACGCACCGTAGAGCCTTTCCTAATGGCCCGGTACCCGGTGACGGTCGACCAATTCCGTTCCTTTCTAGACGATTGCCATCGCGACGGTCAGTGGCAGTTGCCGCCAGGGTTCCCGGCGAACCTCCCGCTCAGGGGCCGTCCGCCAAAGCCATCGATGCGCTTCGGCAATCACCCTGTTGAAAACGTCGACTGGTTCGAAGCCGTGGCCTTCTGCCACTGGCTCGCGGAGCGCCTAGACACTGAGGTTCGGTTGCCTACCGAGGCCGAGTGGCAATGTGCCGCCACCGGCGGCGAGCGGACGCTGATCTATCCCTGGGGGCCTGATTGGGACCCTGACCAGGAGCCGTGGCGCGCCAACACCGTGGAAAGCGGCATCGGACGGGCTACGGCCGTCGGCATGTATCCAGCGGGGGAGTCTCCGGCAGCGCTTCTCGACATGGCCGGCAATGTTTGGGAATGGTGCATGAACCTGTTCGACGACCCCGATAGGACCGACTTGCCGTCCCCTGATCCCCGCGTGCTCCGCGGCGGGTCCTGGAACTACTCCCAGAGCTACGCGCGCGCGGCGTTCCGGCGCAGGGGATATCCGACGCTTCAGATCAACTTCATCGGCTTTCGAGTGGTGTGTTCGCCCCCATCCTCAGGTTCTGGCTGTCGAAAGCAACGCCGACGTGGCGCCTAAGAGCTCTTCGAATGCGCAACTTATAGTACGCCTTAAGAGAGCGGTACGCCGTCGTCGGCTCAATGAGATCTCAGCCGCATGTTAGACGCTAACGAACATAGTCAGCGAGTCTCCCGTCAACAGGCGATTCGAGTGATACCAATAGTCTCTCATACGCCCTGTCGAATATCTCGCTGTCCCGATCCCAACCCCGAAAATCTGCCGTGGCGCGTGCGCGGAGGTCTGCTGCCAAGCCATCTTCCCAACCGTCGAGCAGGTAACCATCTAAATCCAATGGAATAATAATGTCACGATTGTCCTTGCGTTCGCGTTCGTGTGCCTTTCGGATTTCGTCTTTGACCCACCAGCTTTCCAGCGACGCTCGTGAACAAACCAAGAGTAATCTATTTGACATCTTGATTCCGCGGTCAATGGCTCCAAGGATCCGGTCACCCGGATTGACATTGTGCGAGTCTATCCAACAGGAAAGACCATCAAATAGGAGCCGCCTGTGCAAGTGAGTAGCGAATTTATCGTCTTGCTTACTGTAGCTAATGAAGCACGAGTAAATGGCCAGCGCCTTTCCTAGAATAGAGGGGAGGTAATCCACTAAGGTCGACGGATAACCAGTGCCAAGGAGGAAAGGTGCCGGCAGAGCGCTTATCGAAACTGTATGGATATCAAGTGCTGATGGCCCTGTGTGTTTGCAAGTCTCCAGACCGACAGCGCCGCTCAGGTCCGTGTACCCGAAATTCGTAAGCATGAGATCGCCGCCACCCAATCTGGCTATCCAACCGAGCCTAGCCTCAGTCAGATTCGCGCGACACATATCCGCGCATACGAGTGTTGCTGCCACAAGATCGGCGCCCTTCAGATTCGCATCAGTGAGATTTGCATGGTACAGGTCCGCTGCTACTAAGTTTGCGTGACACAACTCCGCCTCAGATAGATTAGCGTCATAGAATTTCGCAAATCGAAGAATAGCGTTGTTCAGTCTAGCGCCTTTTAGGTTTGCCTCTTCTAGCCCGAAGTTTATATTTGCGATTGGCGCAAGCGATTGATCTGACTTGATGATTGTCTGGTCAGATTTTTCGGTTACTGGACACGCTCGGGATCGAC
>JANQGB010000098.1 GCA_028277545.1 Phycisphaerae bacterium
CGGCGCGGCATGTGTGGAGGTGCACGTCACGTTCAGCCGCGAGACCTTCGGCCCCGATGTGCCGGCCTCGCTGACCGTTGACGAACTCAAGCAACTCGCCGAGGGCGCGCGTTTCATCGAAACCATGCAGGCCCACGCCCCCGACAAGGATGCCCTGGCCCAAGAACTCGCCCCGATGCGCAGCCTGTTCACCAAGAGCATCGTGCCGCGCACCGACCTGCCGGCCGGCACCGCCCTCGAACGAGAACACCTGGCCTTCAAAAAGCCCGGCACCGGTATTCCCGTGGATCGGCTTGCCGACGTCGTCGGGCGACTGCTCAAACGCGACGTGGCGGCAGACGAATTGATCTCGTTTGAGGATCTGGAATAGTTTTCCACCGCTTAAAGAGGGGCATCCGGGGTATTGATGGGTTTTCGATATGCTTATGACCAGTTCAAGGCGTTGCAAGAAAGCAGGGCGCGGTCTGCTCTGCTGGTCGAGGAGGTGAAGGCGCTTCCCTGGCAACGGATTGAGCAGAGTGAACTCGTTGACGGAGCCCCTGTAGCCGTCATTGCAACGCAGGATCGCTACGGCATCCCGTTGCGTGCGGGCCTGTGCCTCGAAAGCGGCCTGGTGTATCTCATGGATCGCCTCACGGCAGAGGGCTACGCAACCTTTTACAAAGAGTTTTATCGGCCCCTGGTTGCCCGGTTCTGGCAGCGCCCCTTCGATCTGCAACGGTTCAGGCAGCAGGGCCTTCAATACGGCAGGGGCGTCTTCGAGTCTATAGCCCCTCGGCTTCCCGATACGGCTTCGGTGCCTACGTTGTTAGATGTCGGCGGGAGCACCGGGCATGTAGCGCAGATCTTCGCGGAACGCGCCGGCTATCACGCCACGGTGTTGGATCCTTCTCCGGACGAGTTGCAGGTAGCCGCCGACAGCGGGCTCGACGTGGCCGAGGGCTTCCTGGAAACCTACGAGGCACAGGGCCGGCAGTTCGACCTCGTGCTGCTGTGCCAGACCATCGACCACCTGCTTGATCTGCGAGGAGCGCTGGAGCGCCTCTATGATCTGGTCAAGCCGCGCGGTCTTTTGTTTGTAGATATCATCGATTTCGATGAGGCGTGTCACCTGAGCATGTCGGTCGAGGGGGCCTTACACCTCGATCATTGCTACTATCTCTCCCAGGAGACGGCGTTGTGGTTGTTTTCTTCGATGGGATGGGAGGTGCTCCAGGTGGACGTGGCGATGCAATGGGTCAGTCAGGTGGGCTATTTGCTTCGCCGAGGCGTCCCGCCGGTCGATCCCGTTCCTCCGCCCACCAACGTGCTCGACCGCCTGCGTGCCTTCCAACGTCTGCAGACGACCCAGGCTATCGCGCAACGGCAGACCTTCGGCGTGATGGGGGCCAGAAAGCGCGTACATCGTCTGAGGCGGTCGCTTCGTAAAAAGCTGGGTGGATCATGAACCCACCCGCCGGCACCCTGCGCATCCTCAACGTCGAGCCGGAGGGTTATTCGGAGGAAGCGCGGGCGACGCTCGAAGAGATCGGCCTCGTTACGGAGGCCCCGTTGAGCCGGGCCGAGATGCTGGTGCAACTCGCCGCCTACGACGTGCTTATCGTGCGCCTGGCGCACCGGGTCGATGGCGAGGTGCTCGATGCCGGCACGCGGCTCAAGGCCGTCGTCTCGGCAACCACCGGCCTCGATCACATCGACACGGCGTACGCGGCGTCGAAGAGGGTTACCGTGTTGAGCCTGCGCGGCGAGACGGCGTTTCTCGACTCGATATGGGCTA
>JANQGB010000241.1 GCA_028277545.1 Phycisphaerae bacterium
CGGCAGGTGACCGCCATTGCGCCCACTGCCATCGAGCCCGGAGCCGATGCTGCCGTCAAGGTCGCCGTGGACGCCTCGCGGCTGGATGTGGGCCTGCACGAGTTCTTCTGGACGCTCTCGCCGGCCGGAGGAGGCCAGCCGCTGGCTCAGGGCTACCGTCTGGTGGAGATTGAAGCGCCGCTGCGCCTGTCGTTCGACCGCTTCAACAGCCTGAGTTCCGACTCGCCGACCCTGCCCGCACGCATCGAGTACCGAGGGGCAGTTCCCGCCTCCGGTACTCTCGCCCTGCAACTGAACGGCCAACCGAGCGGCGCGCCGGTGGCCGTTGACCTGCTGCCGGGTGATTCGACCGCCGTGCCGCTGCCGTTGAACCTGGCCGCGTTCGAGAGTGGTAGGTCAGTACCGATCGAGGTGGTCCTCGAGTCGCAGGGCCTTACCCTCAGCACCGCCTGTACGCGCCCGCTGATCCACTGTCCCCAGGCGCCCAAGGAGGCCAGAATAGATGGACGACTCGATGAATGGACGGGCGGCACGGCCCAGATCAAGCCATCCCAGTTGAGGTGGGAGTACGTCAACGCTGTCGAGAAGCCGGGGCCCGAGGATCTGGCGGTGACGGGATGGCTGGCCTACGATGATCGTGGCCTGTGGGTGGCACTGCGTGTCACCGACGACGTCCTGTCGATACCCCGGACACGGGCCATCTGGAACTGGGATTCGCTACAGGTCGGCCTGGACCTGGGCAGCGACGCCGGCCCGGATGACACCTACGACGGGAACGACTTGGAGGTCGAGCTGGGTTATCGCCAGGACGCAGCCCCGTGGTGCTATCTGGGCTCCTGCCCTATCGGCTGGCCGGCCAAGCAGCTCTCGGAGCAACTGGTGGCCGCTGTCAAACCGGGCGACGAGCCCGGCGTGCTGAACTACGAGCTTCTCATTCCCGCGTCACTGCTGGTTTCTTCGACCAGCCTCGAGTCAGGCACGGTGATCGGCTTCTCGCTGCTGGTGAACGATAACGACGGCACCGGCCGGGCCGGCTGGCAGGAGTTGACGCCGGGAATCGGCATGGGCAAGTCGCCCTCGCACTTTGCCTGGCTGTGGTTTCGTTGAAGGCAAATTGGCGAAGCCGGGACCGCCTCAATCCAGGATCCGGCGAGATCCGGCGGACGGTCGCCTCAGTGAGCGACCCGCGGAGGAGGCTGCCCTCGGGTACGGGCCCATCGGCACCCGGTGTCTCAGCCTGGGCGGCTCAGCGGCCACCTATCCTGAGCCCACTGCTCGAAGGAGCCATGCCCGACTTGAGCACCGTTGCTGCCGTCCGGGGCGTAGCCTCCAGCCCGTTGACGTATACGGCTCCGCCGGGTGAGCTGACGCTCCGGCCGCTGCAGGACCCTCCACGGAACTCGTATTTCACGCTGACGGTTCTGCTATCGTGATCGCAGCGGGCAGACGCCGTGCCGTCGGAGTCAGCCTTGGCGTTGTCGTCGGTCCATGCCAAACCCGGATATCGCAGCGGCACGTACGCGGGAGGGACCAGTTCCCACCGGGTCACCGAAACCTCGTGCTCGCAGTCCTGGCAGGTGAAGGCAATCTCACCCACCAGCACTCGGCGAGGAAACAACACTGCGCCCACGGCCACAAGCGCCGCGAGCACGGAAGCCCGCACCACCCACTTGCGACGACGATGGCCCGGCGTGGTTGTATCGTAAGTGGAGCCGTCGGCCGGGTCGAACTCGCCCCCGCACTCCGGACATACTTGCTCAGGCAGTCCGCGCAAAAGGTACCCACAACCTGAGCATTTGGCGTTCTGCGGCAGGTCAGCATCAATGTCCACGATCACCTCCGCGACGGGCACGAACAGACCTCAAGGACCAGGGTCGTGGCGGGCCATGCCTGGCAGCGTTGGCCGCTATCCTCAGGGCCGGTGAACGGGCCGGCCGGCTAGCGCCGCACGCCTGTAAAGCAGCGGGTCGCGCGCCACAACGATCCGTCCTGACCGCTCGCGGCATTCGCCGAACAACGCGATACCCGGCGTCGGCGATCTTCACTGATCCTGGCTCGCGTGATCGCTACGTCGGAAACAGCTCGGCAACGGCGTCGGCTATATCTGCCAACTGAAATGGTTTGGGAAATACACGGTCGGCGCCGAGACCGCTCGCACTACGCAGAAAAAGCTCGTTGCTGGGCGCACTGACGGCGATGATCTTGACGCTTGGCTGCCGCTTCTTGAGGTACATGATCACCTCGAGCCCATCTCGCTCCGGCATGACTATATCCGCTATGACCAGCTCGAAGGCGCTCGCATCCAGTTTCTCGATCGCGTCCTTGCCGTGTATCGCCTCCTCGACCGTGTACCCACACTTCTCCAGTTTGCGGCGCAGGACCTCACGAATCTGAGGCTCGTCATCCACGATGAGAATTCTTGGTGTCATGCGTTATCGATCCCCACACGCCTGGCAGCCGTCCAGCGCCCTGTGCGGTGTTGATGCGCGCGATTGGCAGCCCCACCCAAACTCCCAGCCCGGTAGTTTGCAGCATTGCTTGTTGAATTCGTCAGCAGTGTAGCGTCGCCCGAACCCGGTCCGCAACCCTCTCCCCAGCCAGCGGAGGCCTCCCGGCCCGGCCCCAGCGCCTGTCGCCAGGCAGCTCCAGATCACACCACCCGGGACTCGCCGCGCGGCGTACCGGAAGGTCTCCCACCTCGCGGCAGCACAACCCACGCCGTCGCCGGTGTCGGGCGTGAGGCCTGTTATCGGCCCGTCCCAGAATCTACGGATATCGCTCCGTCCAGACGCGTCCGCGCGCCGTCAAACACCGCTTGGTGCCCCGCGCCGGGCGTTTTCCCTTGAATAGAGCCGCCGCTGGCGAGATAATGATGCGGTAGCGATACACTTGCCAGTCTGGCTCCGCGCGGTAACGCAAGCGAGTGTCTTATGCGTCGACTCCTGCGGCCACTGTGTGTCTGGATGTGCTTTGCGCTCGCCTCAGAGGTCGGCGCCGCGGCGGTCTCTCCGACCCTGCCCGGCGACTGCAACCTGGATTGGGCGATCGACGCGGTCGATCACGCCGGACTGCAGGCCTGCCTGGTGGGCCCGGACGGCTACGCTGCCCCGGATTGCGGGTGTTACGACCTCGATTCAGACGGGGACGTGGACTTGCGGGATTTCGCCGAGATCCAGGACACCTTCACCGCTCCACAACTGCTGTCATACCAGATACAGGCCGACATCGACGACGGAACGGAGGTGGACGGCCTGACCTGGCACACGGATGGCTACCTGGGCACGGGCCTCAACTGGATGGGAGCCCTGGACGCGGAATCGTATGACATCGGACTGCGGTTTCAAGTTCCCGGCTTATGTCAGGGCGAGACCTTGGCTTATGCCCGTCTGGTCATCCCGGCGTCCGACGCCGGGTACGTGGACTCAGTGGCAGCCCTCCGCATTCTCGGCGTGGACGATGACGGAGTGACGGAATTCAGTTTCGGCCCCCCTTCCCACCTGCCCAAGACCGAGGCCCGGGCCGACTGGGACCTGAGACTGAACTGGCCGGACCATGCCGGAGCGTCTGACTGTTTTCCGCTGCGTCGCTACACGCCGAATCTGGCACCCATCATTAACGAGATCATCGCCCGTCCCGACTGGGGGCAGGACCGCGTCGACAAGACTCTGGCCCTGGTGATCGAGAACAACGGATCGGCGGACGGCAACTGCCTCACCGTGCAGGATTATCGTATTAACGCCGGAGACTGCGCCGGCGTGGTCATTGCGCCGGTGCTGGAACTGTACCGCACGGTTAACTCCACGTTCATCGGCCGGGAGATGCTGGGGCGGCCTACTGACCATTCGGTGACCCTAAACGCTTGCTCGCTGTTGCCGCTGGAGGCCTGCGTCGAGTTCGGTACGGAGCCTGGAATCTACGACGCCGGCACGCCGCTCAGTTACTACCCGGGTGGCACGCCCATCGAAATCGTACTTGACGAGCTGACGCCGGACACCCGCTACTACTACCGGATGAAGTATCGCCCGCAGGGCCAGAGCTCCTTCCGCACCGGAACGGAACGCACCTTCCATACCCAGCGCGCAGCCGGGGCAGCTTTCACCTTCACCGTCCAGTCGGACTCTCACATTACACCCAGCATGTTCCAGCCACCGGGCGAATCGAGCTGCGCCTTGTATCGCCAGACTCTGCGCAACGCCCTGGGAGACCAGCCGGACTTTCACATCGACCTTGGCGACACCTTCTTCTGCGGCAGCAAGGGCGGGCGCGATGTGCTCGACTTCATTGAGGCCACGGAGCGGCACCTTCTGCAGCGGCCCTTCCTGGACCTCGTATGTCACTCGGCACCGTTCTTCTTCGCAATCGGCAATCACGAAGACGAGGTCGGTTGGGGCCTGGACGGCACTCCAGACAATGTATCCATCTGGGCAACCAACGCCCGCAAACGGATTTATCCCCTGCCGGCACCGGACGACTTTTACACGGGCAACACGCAGGACGTGGACTTTGTCGGGCTGCGCGAAGACTACTATGCCTGGCAGTGGGGAGACGCCCTCTTTGTCATCCTCGATCCGTTCTGGTACACGATGACCCAGCCGCACGAAGAAGAAGACGGGGCCAGGGGCAGCGGCGACAACTGGGACTGGACGCTGGGCCGCGACCAGTACAACTGGTTCGTCGCGACCCTCGAGAACAGCTCCGCCAAGTACAAGTTCGTCTTCTCCCACCACGTAACGGGTGGCGTGACCACCTACGGACGAGGCGGAGTTGAGGCCGCCAGTCACGCGTTAGGAGGTCTGGGATCCTTCGAGTGGGGCGGCGAGGACGTCAGCGGAGATTATACGTTCGACGCTTATCGCCCGGGCTGGGGTAATCCGATTCACAAGGTGATGTCCGAGAACGAGGTATCCATCTTCTTCCACGGGCACGATCACGTGTTCGTGAAGCAGGACCTCGACGGCATCGTTTACCAGGAGTGCCCCCAGCCGAGCGACCCGGCCTACAGCGAGGGGATGTACGTGGACGGCCTCTACCTGTCTGGCGACAAGGTCAACAACTCCGGTCACTTGCGCGTACAGGTCGGCCCTGAGGACGTGAAGGTCGACTACATTCGTGCCTACCTGCCGGGCGACGGCGACAACGGTGAGATCGCCTATTCCTACACCGTCCTGCCCCCGGATCCCTGACGACCACCTCGGCGTATCCCACACCCACCTCCTGCAGGGCCGGCCGCGGGGCAAGGTCGCCTTGACCCTGTTCGCGACGTTCGCCTAAACTCCGTCGATGAGTACTCGATCCACCTTGATGGTCTTTTTTCTGGGCTTCTCGGCGATTCTGGTCGGCGCCTGCGATCGATCGGAGGCAGACCGGGAGCCTCAGCCCAATCCGACCGGCCCCAACGTCCTGCTGATCACCCTGGACACGACTCGCGCTGACCGCCTGGGTTGCTACGGCCACAACGGCGCACAAACACCGACGTTGGACGCCCTGGCCGCTTCCGGCGTACGTTTTGAGCAAGCGCTCGCCCAGGTTCCACTCACCCTGCCGTCTCATGTGTCCCTGCTATCGGGGACATATCCCGTGACCAACGGCATACACATCAATGCCGGCGGAGTCCTCGGACCGGAGCTGCCGGCGCTGGCGGAGGAGTTCAAACAGCGTGGGTATAAGACTGCCGCGATCATAGCGGCCTGGGTCCTCGACTCCAGCTTTGGACTGGCTCGCGGCTTTGACCACTATGACGATAGGATAGGCGGAGGTCGGGACTCGTCACGACACGTTCGTGAGCGGCGGGCAAACGAAGTCTCCGACGCCGCCCTGAGTTGGCTCGAACAGTACCGCGACCAGCCATTCTTCGCCTGGGTCCACTACTTTGACCCGCACTACCCCTACAACCCGCCGGAGAGCTACCGCGGGAAATGTCCGGACCCTTACGACGGTGAGATCGCGTTTGTCGATGCCGAGATCCGCCGCCTGGTGGAATGGCTGGAGGCCAGCCAACTGCGGGAGCGCACCATGATCGTCGTGGCCGGCGATCATGGTGAAGCCTTTGGCGAGCACGGCGAACCGCAACACGGATTATTTGTCTACGACACTACGCTCCACGTGCCGCTGATCTTCTCCTATCCGAAAGGTCTGCCGGCCGGTCGCGAAGTCACTGGAGTGGTGCGACTGGTCGATGTGATGCCCACCATTCTGGACGTGTTGGGCTGGTCGAGACCCGCGGCCTTGGAGGGCACCAGCCTGGCGCAGGCCTGTCAGACCGGCGAACAGGAACCTCTGGCAGCCTACGGCGAGACGGAGTATCCCCGGCTCAGCTTCGGATGGGCTGCTCTCCACTGTCTGACAACGCAGCGTTGGAAGTACATCCGTGCCCCCCAGCCGGAGCTGTACGACAGGGTTAGCGACCCGCAGGAGCTGAGCAACGTAATCGCAGCTCACCCGGAGCTGGCGGCGGATATGCGTGCTCAACTCGGTGAGATCGTCTCCACCATGTCACCGCGGCAGGCTCCAGCCGTAGCACTGGACGCCGAAGCACTGGCCAACCTGGAATCCCTGGGCTACGTGGGCACGGCCGCCGCTGCAGACGACACCGGCACCGAAGGGGCGCGCCGTGACCCTAAGGACATGATCGAGGTCTACCGCGAGTATCGAGAAGTAAAGCGCCTGGCGTCGCAGCGAAAGTACGCCGAGGTCGTGGCCCGCCTTGAACCGTTGGTGAAGTTGAGTCCGGAGTCCGATGAACTGCACGGCGTCCTGGGCGAGGCCTACCTCCGTCTGGGCCGCCCGGCGGATGCCCAGCGCGAGTACGAAGCCAGCCTCCGCACGCTGTCCCGCAGCGCGTCGCACTGGTGTGGCCTGGGAGATGCCCTGCGCGCCCAGCGCAAGATGGGTGAGGCCCTGGACTGCTACAAGAAGGCAATCGAAGTCTCACCCTCCTGCGGGCAGGCGTTCAGCCGGTTGGGGCTGGTCTACGCCGAGCACAAGGACTTCAGGCAGGCCGAGGAGCACTACCGGCGCCATGTTGAGCTGAACCCGCGTTCGCCAGTGGCCCTCACGAACCTAGCCAACATCCTGCCCGAACTCGGTCGCACGGATGAAGCCGTTGAGTTGCTCCGCACCTCCCTGCAGCACGACCCGCGCTATGAAGCCGCTCACCGGGCGCTCTGGGTGACCTTGCGCTACGCCAGCCGCTGGCGCGAGGCGATCGACGCCCTGCATGCAGCCCTCGCGGTTCTTCCCAATGACCGTAGCTTGATGTTTGAGCTGGCCTGGCTGCTCGCCAGCGCCCCGGACGCCCGGCTGCGCGATGGTGCGGAGGCGCTGCGCCTGGCGAAGATCTGCCATGACGCCAGCCCGGACGACCCGAGAAACCTGGATGTGCTGGCAGCCGCCTATGCCGAGCTGGGCGACTTCGCGCAGGCGATCAGCACCGCCCGCCGAGCCCTCTCTCTGGCCGAACAGAGCCAGCAGCCCGCGATGGCCCAGCACATCGCGGCCCGCTTGACGTCCTATTCGGCAGCGCGTCCCTATCGTCTTCGCTGACTCGGGCCGCCGCCCCGGAAGTATCTGGCAGTCGTGACCCCGGCCAGGGCAGGGCTGGGTCGTCAAGAAAAGCAGGAAGTCGGTCTACATTCTGGCGGCAGGCGCAACATCCTGGGCCGAATCCGCTAGAATGGTCGATGAAAGGGACCGGCGGCAATCGACGGCAGGCTGAGTGAGGGATGCCCGGCATCACTTGACCGAGGGGTTGCCAAGCGAGAAACGTGCTCCGGGTTGAGGAATCGGTGAATGTCTGAATCGACGCTACGACATCTTCGTCTTCGAGGCGTGATGGCAATTGGTGCCACCGCCCTTCTGGCTCTGGCTTGCTCCGCCATGGCCCAGACCGGAAACCAGCCGGCCAATGCAAAGAAGGGCTGCGCCGATGCCAAGGATTCCGGCAAGCCGGCCCCGGTTCCGGCAGAGACCGGCCCGCAGCCTCGCTGGGCCTGCGAGAATCCGATCCTCAAGCCCGACCCCATCTGGGCGGGCAAGCCGCTGAAGGCCACCTGGCTGGTCAAGAACCGGGGAGAGGCCGATCTGAACCTCAAAATCAAGGGCGGGTGAGGCACCAAGATCAGCGGTCAGGCTGACCGCATCGTCAAGCCGGGAGAGAGCACGGAAGTCACGGCCACCGTGCAAACCGCCAACCAGTTCGGAAAGACCACCAAGAAGATCGTGGTCAAGACCAACGACCCGGACAACAAGCAGGTGATACTCACCCTGCAAGGGCACGTGCTGGTGCCCTTCAAGGCCCAGCCGCGCTTCGCCCAATTCCGCAACATCGAGGAAGGCACGACGCCGCAACCGGTTAAGGTCAACATTCGGCGCGGGGACGGCGCCCCCCTCAAGTTGGAACTCATGCGCATCCCGAAGCCAGGCGTCGAGGTGGATCTCCAGGAAATCAAGCCCGGCGAGCACTACCAACTCGTGATCGGGATCAACCCGCCGCAGAGACCCGGAAAGTTGCGAACCTGGGTAAAACTCAAGACCGGCGTGCCAGAGGCTCCGGAGAAGACCGTGCCGATCCACGCGGATATCCCCTCCAGTTGGGCGCCGTCGGAGCTTGCGTCTGCGACACCGTAGGGCCGGCCGACGCCCGTCCAGGAGTGGGTCGGCGTGAGGCTGGGCATGGCGTGAATGCGGCCGCCCCGGACCAGCACGGCGGGGCGCCGAGGCATGTTCGAGGCAACGACCGAACTAGCGGCTGAACCAGCACTGGAACTGCCAGTCAGCGGGCCAGGGATGGCGCTGACCGTGCCGGCCCTGCTGGGCTGGACGGCGCTGCTCCTTGTTCTGCTCCTGCTCTTAGCGGCCGTGTACCGCGTAGCCCGCAGTCCGCACCCGCTACGTCTGGCCTGGGTGGTCGAGTTGAACGCCCTGTTGTGCCGGGTCTGGTATCGCACCCGCCGCATCGGACCATGCACCGTGCCCGCAACCGGTCCGGTGGTCATAGTCGGTAACCACACGTGTACCGCCGATCCGTTGTTCGTCTACGCAAGCTGCAAGTACCGCAAGATTTCCTTCATGATCGCCCGCGAGTTCTCTGAGTATCGACTGTGGGGCCGGTTCGTGCGCCTGGCAGAGTGCATCCCGGTGGCACGCGAGGCGAACGATGTGGCGGCCACTAAGCGTGCTCTGCGGCATCTTAAACAAGGCGGAGCGTTGGGTATCTTCATAGAAGGCCGCATCCCCAAGCCGGACGAGACACCCGACCTGAAGGACGGGGCGGCCCTGCTGGCCCTGCGCAGCGGCGCCACGGTCATCCCGCTCCACATCAGTGGCACGCTATATCGAGACGGTATCCTGGCCGGCTTCCTGGCCAGACATCGAGCGCGCATCCGGTTCGGCCAGCCCCTCGATCTGAGCGAGTTCGCCGGGCGCAATGATCGAGAGTCGGTATCGGCCGCCACCCAACGAATCCACGCCGCAATTCACGGCGTGGCCCGCAGCGCTGTTTGAGTGATTCACGACACTACCTGGTCGACTTCAAGCGTTCGGCCAGGCGCACAATGCGGTCGGCTATCTGCTGCTTGGTGCCTGCCACCGGCGCGGACCAGTTGCCGCCGATCTCCAGGATTTCGATTGTGGCCTCGTCGGCGCCAATGTTGTCCGGGCCGTTGAGCACGATGGCGTCGCAGTGTTTGCGGGCCAGCTTTCCCTCGGCGTGGGCGTAGTGGTCGTGATCTTCCATGGCGAACCCTATGACCACCCGCTCACCCTTGATCGAACCCAGGTGAGCACAGATGTCCTTGGTAGGCAGTAAAGTGATCCGGCGGGAACGGGCCTGCTTCTTGAGCTTGTGGTTCAGCGGGCGGGCAGGCCGGTAATCGCACACCGCCGCCGTCATGATGGCCGCGTCGCAGTGCTCGAACAGGCTGTCCGCCACCGTGAACATCTCTTCGGCGCTGATCACTCGAATCGTCTCGACGTCGGCAGGCGGGTCAAGTTCGACCGGACCGGTGATCAGGGCCACGTCGTGCCCCCGCGCCACCGCCGCCGCCGCCAGCGCGTAGCCCATCTTGCCGGTGGACGGGTTGGATATGAATCGCACCGAGTCGAAGAACTCGCGAGTCGGGCCGGCGGTGATCAGGAATCGCATGGAATGATCTCAGTGTGCCGAGGCACGGCATTCGACTGGTCCCGCCACGGCGGATTGGAACCACACTGCATATGGGTCGCCGCGATTTTGCGTGAATGCGACGCGGCTACCGGCGCCCCGGATCGCTCTTCGGTGGTTTCGACTTAAGCTGCTCAACCAGAGCCTGCAGGATGACGTCCGGTTCGGCCATCCGCCCCGCCCCAAGCGATCGACAGGCCAGCCAGCCCTCCCCCGGCTCGACGATCCGGTAGCCCAGCTTGACCAGCCGGCGGACGTTCTCTTGAAGAATCGGATTCTCCCACATGCGAACGTTCATGGCCGGCGCGAGAATGGCCGGGCCGTTGGCAGAACACACCAGGGTGCTGACCACGTCGTCGGCGATGCCCGACGCGATCTTGCCGATCATGTTGTACGTAGCCGGCGCGACCAAAAGCGCGTCCAGGCACTCTGTTTGGCGAACGTGTTGCGGATCGTAATACGCGGCCGGAGTCCACAGGCTGTCCAGGACCGGCCGGCCCGACAGGGCCCCGAAGGTTGCCACGCCTACGAACCGCGTGGCCGCTTCCGTCATGGTCACGGTTACCCCGGCGCCGCGCTGGACCAGCTTGGAGACAATGTGACAGACCTTGTAGGCGGAGATGCCGCCGCAGACCGCTACGACCACCTCGTAGCCGGCCAGGTCGGCGGCGTCAGGCGGGGTCTTACTCGCCGTCATCGC
>JANQGB010000335.1 GCA_028277545.1 Phycisphaerae bacterium
CCCCTCATTTCCCTTCCAATTAGTCTCTCGGAGGACGCCATGCAATCAAGAAAATCACGCCGTATCACTGCCCTGGCTGCTGAGGAATCCAGCGTCACAGAAATGCATCATTCGAGCCCCGGCCTGGCAGCCCTGACGTACGCTGTGCGGCTGCTCGACCGGACGTTACGGGCGTAGTATCGATGGTGGAGAGGCTTGGTAAGAAAAACGCCTACGAAAGCGGCAGGCGATGAGCCTTTCTCCGCGCTTTTTCTGTAATAGGAGATGTGGCCTGCCTCTTGCAGGTGCTGCCCGGCGGGGCGGGGCCGGGGCGCTGTCGTGATGCGTTGCCGTCTCAGTTGCCGCCCGGCGTGTCAAAAAAGCCCGTGCGCTGCATTGCTCGGCGCAGGGGCTTTTTTATCCCGGCGTGTCAATTCAATGTAATTCCCTCAGTGTCGTCCAGCCGTGCAATCAGACCCCATCCGAAGAAGGAGTTGGCGATGCCGATCAGTAGTTCATTCTCTCCTTCCACGAGCGGCAGCACGATAGAGGCGTTGTCGATCGTGGTCCGGCCCCGGGGCTCTTTCATCCCGGGCGTGGCGTAGTAGTTCGTGTCAGTATGGAGGAACTGGCCGTTGACGAAGACCCAGATTTCATCGCTGAAGCCGAGGTCAAGTCGCCGTCGCTGGGCAGTTGCGGACGTGAGGGTGGTCTTAATCCACACGAGTCGCCGCTTGCCGGCTGGCGTGAGGCCGAACGGTCGACTCAGATTGACGAGGGCACGGTGTTCGGTGCGGATAGGCGTCCACTTCGTGGTGCTGTCGGGGAGGTCCGAATCGACTTCGCCGCCGAACATGCTGGGCAGATCAAGGACCAGATCGCGGCCAAATGGGAAGTCCACAGGTAGCGCGACCCACCAATCGCGCAAGTACCGCGTGTCGTTGATCGTTGGGTCGTAACCAGCCACAGCAGGTAAGTCCTCTGTGACGCCAGGACGAATGACGAGGTTAGCGAAAATGGCATTACCGCCCAGCGAGATGCCACCTGTCTCCGTCGCACCCTCCAGGATCGGCACGTGCAGAGCAGGGCGATCCATGTCATTAACGTAGGCGCGCATCTGGCGACCGGAGATCACGAGCTTGACGTGGTTCCATCCCTCACGATGGAGGAGAGCCGCTGCTTGGTAATCATCCGTCAAGTCCCACAGACTCATGCTGTCTACGACCGTAGCGTATTGCAGCGTCGTACGCGACAGCGGACTCACCGGCCAGAAGGCCCGGATGTAGAAGTTCTCGCTCTCATCACGGTCCTCGGACTGCCTGAAGTTGATGCCGACGAACCCAGGATTATTCAGTTCGACGTCGAACTCGATGGTGCCGTCGGTGAAGACGATGTCCTTCAGGAATAGCTGTGCACCGCCGTCCAAGCCTTGAGCAGCCAAGACGGATCGATGGGTAATGAACTCGACCCGCTCCATGTCGGTCTCCCAGTAGGAGGGCGTCATAGGTATCTCTTGATCCTGTGCGTAGAGAGCGAGGGCGTGAAAGGCAAGGGTAAGGAAAACGAGCGTTGTCTTCATGGTCGGTATGGTCTGGCGGTGGGATGCGTGTACGTGCATGAAGTTTTCGTGGGGACAACGTAATCTTTTCAAACGGCAGGGCGTAATAACGGGAGAGGCCGGCAGAAGCACTATTCAAACCGCGTTCACGTTGGTGCAAGTCTGTTCACAGGTGCTGTGAGACAGATGGCGCGCCCCGCAACCGCCGCATCATGCAGAACCCCGCTCTCGAACGTTGCAAATCGTGCATCGAGCGACGCCTTGGGTGGGGCGACGCTGGCAATTGGACGACGCAGGACT
>JANQGB010000349.1 GCA_028277545.1 Phycisphaerae bacterium
TCGTAGCCAAGCAGGTGCAGCGTGCCGTGCACGCAATACAGCAGCATCTCGGCCCGAACGGAGTGGCCGCGGCGCGCCGCTTCACGCCGGGCCGACCGACGTGTTGAGCTTCGATCTGTCCGAGGAGGGCTCGGAGGGTGTCGAAGGCCAGCTCATCGTCTCGGTCGACACTGCCCGGCGTGAAGCGGCGCGCCGCGGCCACTCCGTTCGGGCCGAGATGCTGCTGTATTGCGTGCACGGCACGCTGCACCTGCTTGGCTACGACGACGCGGACGCCGAGGATGCCCGGCGGATGCACAGTCTGGAGGACGAACTGCTGACCGAGTTGGGCGTTGGTGCGGTCTACGGAGACGCCGACTCATGAGGCTGGCTTTGATCCAGATCGGCCTGGACGCGCGAGGGCGAAGCGCTAACCTGACCCGATTGTTGCAGGCCCTGGTAGTTGCGGCCAAGTCTGAGCCCGCCCCCGACCTGGCGGTTCTTCCGGTTCTTTGGGACGGGCCGGGCCGTGCTCACGTGTCGCCGGCGATGGTGCAGGGTTTCTCTGAATCGGTAGCCCTGGTTGCTCGCGAGTGGGGTCTCTACGTGGCGGCTGGTGCGCTGCATCCAGGCGAGGACGGACCGATCGGAGCGGCCTGTCTGTTCGATCATGACGGCGATGTGATTATCCGCTGTGCTGCCCCCGCAGAAGGCAGGACCAGGATGGTTCGCGAGACCACTCTGGGGCGATTGGGACTCACCCTTCACGTCGAAGGAGAAGCTCCACCCGACTTGGAGTCTGACTGCGACCTGCTGATCGCCCTGGGGCGGTGGGAGGCAGCAGCGTGTCAGGGCGATCAGGTGCACGACCAGCTCAAGCAACAGTTCTCCGCCCTGGCCCGGCAACTGTCGACGACGGTCTGTGCCGTCGGACCTATCAAGGCCGAGCCGGCTGATGATGAGACCCTGTGGATAGGAGGGGCAGCGTTGTACTCGCCGCAGGGGCGTTGCCTGGCGGCGGCGGAGCCGGGCGAGGAAGAGACTATTCTGTACGATCTCTCCCTGGACGTCACTGGCCGGCAGACGGGAGACTTGTCAGGTGGGTAGCTGTAACCCGCGAGTCAGGCGTGCGGAGTTGCGGCCTCGGGTCATGGCGCGTCTGTATAGAGGAGCGAAATGAGCGACCCCTTCTTATGGGTGGGTCTGGTGCTGCTGGTGGTGCTTCTGCTGGTATCCTCCACTATCAGCATTGCGTTGCGCATTCCATCTCGGGCCCGCATCGCGGACGTGTTGGCCAAGGCCGGGCGGGAGAAGGAACTCAAACGGCTGGTGGAGTTCCTGCCGCACCTGACGCTGGCCAACGGGGCCCTGCGCAGCGGGTTTGCGATCGGCGTAGTCCTGCTGACTCTCGCAGTCTGTGAGCGAGCCGGTGCCAGTACCCCGCTGGCACGATACGGAGTCGGCTTCCTGGCGGCCTGGGCAGTTACGCTGGTATTTGGCGTGGCTATTCCGTATGCCTGGGCTCGCTATGCTGGAGAGGGGCTGCTCGCCTCGTCCCTGCCGATCCTGCATGGCACTCGCGCGTTGCTGTTTCCACTGGTTGCTGTCCTGCGTGCATTCGACGAGCCGGTTCGCCGTTTGGCCGGCGTGCCGCGGCGCACCGCCGAGTCGCAGGCCGACGAACTGGAGCGGGAGTTTCTCAAACTCATCTCCGAGGGCGAGATGCACGGGGCCGTGGACGAGGAAGAGAAGGAGATGATCGAATCGGTCATCGACCTGCGCGACACGCAGTCCGAGGCCATAATGACGCCGCGCACGGATATCATTGCCGCGCAGAAGTCGGTGACCCTTGACGAGGCCAAGGCTCTCATCGTCGAGTGTGGTCATTCGCGAATCCCGGTGTACGGCGAGACGATCGACGAGATTCTCGGCGTGCTTTATGCCAAGGATCTCCTCCGCCGCAGTGACGTCGAGGTCTTCGACGTGACCAAGGTAATGAGGCCGGCGTTGTTCATTCCCGAAACCAAGCTTCTGCGTGACCTGCTGCACGAGTTTCAGGAGGAGAAAGTCCACATCGCCGTGGTCCTCGACGAGTACGGCGGCACCGCCGGCATCGTTACTATCGAGGACATTCTCGAAGAGTTGGTCGGTGAGATTGTAGACGAGTACGAGTCCGAGGAGCCCGCTCCGCTGCGCCGCATCGACGATGAGACCGTCGAGGTGGATGCCCGGATGAGCATCGACGACGTCAACGACGAACTCGACATCGAGCTGCCCGAGGACGAAGATTACGAGACCATCGGCGGGTTCGTCTTCAGTACGCTGGGCAGGATTCCCAAAGCGGGCGAACATTGCGAGTTCCGTAACGTGGCCATCCAGGTAATCGCGGCCGAGCCGCGGCGCATAACGCGGCTGCGCATGAGGGTAACGCCTCCCAGCGCCGGCAAGGCGGAGGCGTAGCCGGCTGCCGGGTCCTGGTTGCGAATCGGTCGGAGAGTAACTCAGGGCGGGGCTCACCCGCCGCCAAGCCCTCGGCAGGCGAGCGGCGGGTGAAACTCGCCTTCCCGCCACATGGGGACAGCCTGGAAGGACGATACGGTGTGCCGCGTCGCGCTTAGTTCGCCTGCGATTTTGGCCGTGATACCGGACCCCGGGCTGTTGTTCGGGCTGATGCTGGCGGCGGCGATCGTCGGCGGTTTCGTGGTGCGCCGGGTACACGTTCCTCGAGTGATCGGCTATCTGCTGGGCGGTGTCCTGCTGCGCAGCGTGCTGCAACGCATGGTCGGGGAAGTGGACGGCCACGCGGACTTCGAAGCGCTTCAGGCAGCGGCGGAGCCTCTGGGGGCTATTAACGATCTGGCTCTGGGTCTGATTCTCTTCAGCATCGGCGGCGTGTTTGAGCGGTCGCGGCTGAAGGCCGTCGGGCCGCGCGTACTCAAGATCGGCCTGCTGGAGATGTTGCTCGTTACCGCGTTCGTCGCGACGGGGTGCGGCCTGCTCAGCGTCCTGACCCAACCGGAGTACGGCCTCGGACAGAATTGCGTGCTGGCATTGCTGCTGGGTGTGGCCGGCATCGCCACGGCACCGGCCGCTACGCTGTTCGTCCTGCGTGAATACGAGGCCAAGGGACCGCTAACCGACACCGTGCTCGGTCTGGTGGGCTTCAACAACATCGTTTGCATCGTCGCGTTCAACGTGTTGTTTCTGGTCCTCGCCCGGTTGGGCGCTATCGAAACGCCAGGCGCCCTGGGCCAGGATATCTGGCTGGGGCTGGTCCTCTGCACTGCGGGCAGCGTCGGGCTGGGCCTGGTTTGCGGAACGCTGCTGAGCATCGTTCACGCCAAGCTGCCGCTGGCGGAGACCAGTCTGATCTTCTTCGCCATCTTCATTGTCCTGGGCGCTGGCGAGAAGTGGCTGCTCACTCACGTGGGGGTGTCGTTCAACTTCCTGCTGACCGCCCTGGTGATCGGTGCGGTGTATTACAACGTGGCTATCGATTCGCAGTCATTGGACACCGCGCTGCGCACGGTGGCCATGCCCATTTTCGCGGGTTTCTTCGTGCTGGCGGGCTACAACCTGCACATCGCTGATCTGATCCACCTGGGTTGGATTGGTGCGGCCTACGTGCTGTGTCGAACCGCCGGCAAGCTTCTGGGCGGCAGGCTTGGTGTTCGGTGGGCTGGCGTGGGCGACCGCATCGGCGAGCAGGTCGGCGCCACGCTGCTGTGCCAGGCCGCGGTGGTGATCGGCCTGGCAACGTTCGTGCAACGAAACTGGGCCAGCGAACTGGCGGGGCGGTTCGCCACCATCGTGTTCGGCAGCGTGGTGGTCTTCGAGATGGTGGGGCCGCTGCTGGTCAAGCGAGCCGTCAAGCAGGGAGGCGAGGTCAAAGCCATCACGCTGCTGGGCCGCGGCGGCATGGCCACTGGCGGTTCATCCGTCTTTCGACTCACCCTCCGCTCGCTGCTGAGGCTGGCCGGGCTGCGCCGCCGGCCGAAGACCGCCGCTGCCGGCGAGTTCCGGGTGGAGGACATCATGCGCCGGAACGTCCAGTTCCTGCGGTCCTCCGCCAATCTTGTCGAAGGGC
>JANQGB010000453.1 GCA_028277545.1 Phycisphaerae bacterium
GGGCAACGTCCTGGTGGCACGACCGTCCGGACGACGGCCCGTACGCTGCAGACCGCACGAGCGATGTCCTCGGTCCATGGCGAAACTACCTGATGGACGTCGCTTTCAGCATGGACGTGCCGCGAGAATACGATGGAACGCCGAACGCCATGTACAACCCGTGGCTCGAAGCGCGTTTCCCGGATGGCATGCAATCCAACTGCATGACCTGCCACCAGCGAGCCGTCTGGCCGCCTGTCGGCTTTCTGCCCATCACGCGCGGGTCGGCGCCGGACGACGCCCCGATCTTCCGCAACCGGACTAAGCTCGACTTCTTGTGGTCCGTGGCATTCGAGAGTAACCCGCAACCATGAAGCCGTTTCACCCGTCGGACCGACAACTACAGGCCCTCGCACGGGCCAAGCGTCTGGCGCTTTCCGTCGAGGGCATTACCGGCGTGGACTTCGGATGCGCCTACCGCGATCACTCGCGGACGCGTCGGCGTTGCATTCGGTTCCACGTCCGTCGAAAGCGACAACCCAGTCAGCTTAACGACGCCGAGTTGCTGCCGCGGGAGCTCCTCGGCGTGCCCTGCGATGTGATCGAGGCCGCTTACGAGCCGCACGCCGCAAGCCCACGGGGAGTCCACGATCCGATTCGTCCGGGGATCAGCATCGGCAATGTCCAGAGGCGGTCCACCGGCACGCTTGGCATGTTTGTGTCGATACCGCCGGACGGCCAGAAAGCAGTGCTGAGCAATTGGCACGTTCTTTGCGGATCCGCAGACTGCGCGCCCGGCGAGGAGATTTCTCAACCCGGTCCCCATCACTTGGGCATGCACCCGTCGCGGCCGATCGCGGTCTTGCACCGCTGGTTGGATCTGTCTTTGGGGTACGACGCAGCAATCGCTGCTCTAACGGACGAAGTGACTGCGTCGCCGGAGATACTCGGTATCGGAGGCGTCGAGGCCCGGGGAGCCGCAGCGCCGGAGGTGGGAATGAAGGTCGTGAAAGCCGGCACGGAATCCGGCTTGACGCATGCCGTCATTGACGGTGTGGAGGGGAGTTTCCCCATGAATTACGAACGATTCGGCGATCAACTGCGATGGATGGACGGGATGCGGCTCATGCCCGATCCGGACTACGGAGAGGACGAAATCAGTCTTCGGGGTGATTCGGGCGCCGTGTGGATCGAGGCGGCAACTGGAAAGGCCATAGGTTTGCATATGGGTGGAGAGGACGGGCTCGGGCCGCTGGCTGAGTTCGCCATCGCCCAGCCCATGATCAGGGTCTTGGACGCGCTAGATGTCTCGTTAGAAGTCCCCGGAGCCGCGGAAGCGATGCAACCTTCCCCGCAGGAGTGACGCGCTGACTTGGGCGAGTATACTCAACAAAGCCCAACACACGGCGATGCAGCCGGCAACGATGCGTACAGTTGGAAGTGTAGGCAAGTACCAGCCTGTTTCGCTACCAACCGCATGACAATTGCCAGTGAAGCTCGCCCCGCGCACTGAGTCGAGTTGGCCGATCAGAACGGGTGGCCCAGGCTCGATGAAGCTCGGATCTGGCGTCCGTGTATCCGCCGTTCACTCGGTCAACCGCCATGACGATGCACACGCTTACTCGGCAGCGGATGTCGAAGAACCTGCCGGCGGTGGTTCGAGGGTTTTCTCGGAGCCATCCGCCTGACGGATCGTGACGGTACCGTTGGAGGAGATGGTCACCGACTTCCATTCCGGTTTGATGCCTGCCAAAGAGGCCAGGATGCTCTGCCGCAGGTGTTCGTCCGGTCCGACGACGTCGGCCCAGAAGCGGTTGAGTTCCTGCTCGAAGTCGTAGGCCTGGGTGTCGTAGCTGTCGCCTTCGTCGTGCCAGCCGCCGAAGTGATGCCAAACTTCGGAGCGCTCAGACATCGCTCGGCTTCGGGAGTGACCAGGACCCGATCCGCCGCCCAGGTCGAGGCTTGCTCCGGCGGGGCAAGCGCCATGGCCATGCACACCGAGGAAGAGACGATCCGGCCGTTGCTGGCGTGGGCCGTGATCGTGAGCGAGCTTACGCAAGCCAACTCGCCCGACCACAGGTAGGATTCGTAGAGCGTCTCGCCGACCGACAATTCGACCTTGCCGATGGTGGGCAGTTTGGCCCAGGAGTAGCCGTCGTATCGTTGTTGGATGTCCACCGGCACGAACGGCGACTCGAAGGTACCCAGCGCAGCCAGTAGGTGGACGCTGGCTTCGTCACTCTCATCACGATCCTTGACGTTCGGATCGATGCGGTAGCAGTTGGCCAGGGGGAAGTCCTTCGGCATGACCACTTCTACGGAGTCCGGCGGGTCGCTGTGTCCCAGTACTCCCACCGTGTACGTCGGCCCGGCTTCCGGCAACACGATGCCGAGTTCACGGGCCCGCAGGTAGTCTTTGTACGGCAGACTGTGGTGGCCACGGCGTTGGAGGTATCGGAAGGCCGCCAACTCCAGGGCCGTCTTGAGGGCCTCGAACGCTTCGTTCTCCACCAGGCACGTCCGGGCCGGCAGCATCAGGCGGATGCCGGTCGGTTCACCAGTCATCTCGATCAGGTAGTGTAGGCCTTGCTCACCGACCGGGTGACAAGTTAGCGTCACCATCTGTCCGTGGAAGCTGACCAACACGTTATCGTAGTGGCTCCGACCTCGCCTGCACGAGTGGTGCCAGGGGTCCAGGTCCTTCGACTCGCGTACCTCGATGCGGCAGCCGAGCTAAGGGCACGGAGTCGCGCGGTCTGACAGGAACGGGAGGTTGGGACAGGCCTGGCCGTCCACGGTGACCTGCATGCCGCAGTAGACCGCGTGCAGGTCCACGTTGGACGAGGTCCAGGGCTCGTCCTCGAAACACAGGACGGTGCCCGGCAGGGGCTCGGGGTCATCGAGGATGGTTACCGGTAGGCCGGTCCAGCCGTCACCTACGATGGTGACCATCTTGCCTTTGGAGCGGATGATGACCCTGCGCGGCGCAAGGCAGAACAGCCCAACGCCGGCCGGGTCTTCGCTGCTTTCGAGCGCATCCTCCCAGCCCGAGCCGCCGAGGTCGAGCAGATCGGCGAAATCATCGATGCCCAGGCCGTTGTCGTGCACGGTGACGTAGCCGTCCTCGTTCGTGATGGCGACCTCGGTGGCACCACCTCGCCTGGAGTTTTGTAGGATCTCGATGGATATTAGGGACAGCCACGAATGGCACTGCCGTTGTTTTGGGAGTCCGTCGGCGCGAGAAACCCTCCCGCGC
>JANQGB010000467.1 GCA_028277545.1 Phycisphaerae bacterium
GCGCGGGAGGGTTTCTCGCGCCGACGGACTCCCAAAACAACGGCAGTGCCATTCGACCCTGTGGCCGTAAGCCTCCTTGCCGGACTTAGTGGCCACCCACCTGCTCTTGACATCGCCCGTCTGAACATCCAGGCCATAGACGCACCCTTCGCCGCCGCCGGAGTAGACGACCTCATTGTCGGGTGAGAACGCCACATAGACCATCGACACCGCGCTCTTAGGGTGTTTCACCCAGCGGACAGATTGTCCGGCCACGTCTATCATCGCTACACAGTTGTTCCATCCGCCGACAGCGATATGGGCGCCGTCGTCAGAAACAGCCAGCTGTCTGACAGTATAGTAGCCGTCGCCGTCACGCATTTTCGTCCATTTCAGTTCGCGTGTATCGACATTGACAAAGCCGATCTTGTATCCGCCCCAGGGGGACTCGCCGAAGCCAAACGCCGCGAATTTGCCGTTTTGGCTACCACCCGTGTGCGGTATCCACCAACCTTCTGGAGTGGGCCATTCCTGGAGAATGGCGCCTGTGTCGGCTCTCTTGATGACAAGAGGCCACGTGGCGTGCGGGTCCTGCGGATCGCGCGTGGCCAGTACGAGATTGTCGGCAAGTGGCACGATGTCCGAGAGTCGCTCCGAATCATACTCTTGGCTGACCGACAGAGATCGATTATCCCATTCCCATACTCGTAAGACGTCAGGATCAACTGTCACTCCGAAGATTCCGTCGCCAGTAGATCCGAAACGCGAGTAGCCATTCTTGTCCGCAGGGCACGAGATCGTGCTAAGAGGTTGTCCCCCACTCGTGGCGTATTTGTCACAGGAAGCGCTGATCGAAGCGGCTGTGAATAGACATACGAGCGACACTGGCCAGCAGGTTGCTGTCATTGTGCGCCTCCGCCACTTGCAGTTGCCATCCGCGTACTTCCTAAGGCGCCCTATTGCGCCAGGTCCCACGTTTTGATCAACATTGCGGCGCACGTAGCCAGGTACTTGGAGTCCGGAGAGAACGAAACAGCCCACGTCCTTGTCATCCCGTGGTTGAACAGTCGCGGCTTGCCGCCAGTCTTCGTATCCCAGACGAATACCTGCCCTTCAGGGCCGGTTCCGGCTGCCACGTATCGGCCGTCGGGGCTGACCGCCACGCACGCCACTCTGTGACCGTAAGCTTCCTTGCCGGACTTGCTGGCCACCCACCTGCTCTTGACGTCGCCCGTCTGAACGTCCAGGCCGTAGACGCACCCGTCACCGCCACCTGCGTATATGGTCTCGGCGTCCGGTGAGAAGGCCACGTAGGCCATTGTTATAGCACTCGGCGGACGCTTCACCCAGCGGACAGATTGTCCGGCCATGTCTATCATAGCCACGCAGTTGTTCCAGCCGCCGACTGCTACATGAGCACCGTCGTCAGAAACAGCCAGCTGGCCGACGGTGTAGTAGCCGTCGCCATCGCGCATTTTCGACCATTTCAACTCGCGCGTGGCGACCGTGACAAACCCAATCTTATAGCCGCCGCTGGGGAACTCGCCGAAACCGAATGCGGCGAACTTCCCGTTCCGGCTACCACCCGTGTGGGGTATCCACCAACCTTTCGGAGTGGGCCATTCATGAAGAACGTCGCCCGTGTCGGCTCTCACGAGGACAAGCGGCCAGGGGGCGTAGGAATCCTGCGGGTCGCGTTTGGCCAGCACGACATTGCCGGCAAGTGGCACAATGCCCGAGAGCAACTCAACGTCGTAATCTCGGCTGGCAGACAGCGATCGTGCTTCCCATGCCCATATTCGTAAGGTCTTAGGCTCAATCGTGATTCCAAAAATCCCAGCGCCTGTAGATCCGTAATCCGAATATCCACCCCTGTCGGCAAGACACTTGACCTTGTGGAGAGGTTGTCCCCCACTCGCGGCGTACTCGTCACAGGACACGCACATTGAAGCCGCCGTGAATAGACAAACGAGCGACACTGGCCAGCAAGTTGCTGTCATTCTGTGCCTCCGCCACTTGCAGTTGCCATCTGCGTACTTGCCCAGGCGCCCTATTTGGCCAGATCCCACGTTTTGATCCAGCCGCCCGAGAAGGTCGCCATGTACTTGGAGTCAGGGGAGAACGAGACCACCCAGACAGTGGTGACGCCGTGGTTGAACATCCGTGGCGTGCCGCCGGTCTTCGTATCCCAGACAAACACCTGTCCTTCAGGCCCGGTCCCGGCTGCCACGTAGCGGCCGTCTGGGCTGACGGCCAGGCAGGATACTCTGCGGCCAGTCGCTCTCTTCTTCTCGTTGTTGGTGAACCACCGGCTCATGATCTTCCCGGTACCTACGTCCATGCCATAGACGCACCCTTCGCTGCCGCCGGCATAGACGGTCTTGTTGTCGGGCGCAAAGACCACGTAGCTCGTGTTTATTTCTCGCGGAGGTCGCTTCGCCCAAAGGGCCTTCTTGGCAGCAACGTCAATGATGGCTACGCCATTGTTCCAGCCGCCCACTGCAATGAGAGCCCCATCATCGGAAGCCACCAAGGTCCGTACCGTTCCTGCACCGTGGCCCTCCAGTGTCGCTGCCCACCGTAGCTCTCGCTTGGACACATCTATGAGGCCGAGCTTGAGCCCATCGCCTGTATCGGGGCCTTCGCCTATTGCTGCGAACTTCCCATTCCGGCTACCACCGGTATTGGGAAACCAACCCCCTGGCGCAGGGCGCCACTCACCTAGAACCTCATCAGGTGCAGTGCGTACCAGCATCACTGGCCATGGCGTGTGATCGGTTTTGGGCTCCCGCTTAGCTATATACGTGTTAGCTGTCAGCGGGAGGACGCCCGAGATGTCCTCGCCCACGTGTAGCACGGTCTGTGAGAGGGAACCATCGCGCCATTGCCAGAGTTTTGCGGTATACGGCTTGAGAGCCGTGGCGTACAAACCACTGCTCATCTGCCCCCATTCGGCATAGCCGCCTCCCTCGCCGAAGCACTTCGTGACCTCCAGTGGCGTTCCGTCACCTGCCGCATATCGCTCGCAGGATGCGCATAGCGTCGCCGCCAGGCACAGAAACACGCTCGATGTACTTCGCACGCTGTCAGTTCCCATTAGTTGACTCCGCTACGGGAAGATGTTCTGGCCTGGATATTTTTCGTCCACAAGCCATTTGGCTATAACGTCGCGGTCCTCCGGTTGCTTGGATGACGTCGGCAGTTTCGTTCCGTTCGGCCCCGGGCATGCACACGGACAGCGTTCCTTGAAGTCAAGCACTCTCTGGTAGGACAGCCTGCCGGTGGCCCGGGCGTCCGCCGGCCAGAGCGTCACGTCGTCCGCGCTGTGCGAGAGCGCAGCCAGTACTCCGCTCAGTTCCGTCCAGTACCCGCCCCACCAGCTGGGGACGAACAGCGCCCCCCTGGTGTGCCCGATCGTACCGAGGGGAGGTATGCCCTGGTGCGACCAGGAGTCCTGCAAAGTGTGCAGTCCCTCTGAGAACCACCTGAAGTTGCAGTTGGCTATGCCACGGCGAACCTTCGCGTTCGCCACGTCACTGTCAGGCCTGACCTCACCGTCTGGATCGGCGGGAAAGTGCCATTCAGCAGCCTGTTCTACGAGCTTCATCGCGGTGTCTTCCACCAGCGCCCGTTCGTCTTCGGTCATCTTGCCTCGCCGGACCTGGCGATCCGCGATTACGGTCTCCTTGCCTGCACTCTTGCCGGCCGGTGGCGGACTTCTGTAATCCTCATCCGGTCGATTTGCCCCCGCGGCCATTTCCTCCGCACAGGCAATACCGGCCTTCCTGGCCAGCTCGAGCGTCAGGTCGTGGTGGACGTCCATACCCCACAAACCGAGCGGATCGACGTAGCGTGTCGGTAAGGATTCCACGTACTCGTAGAGGTTCATGCCGTCGATATAGCCGGCCGGGTCGCGCTGTACGAACCTGCCGTGCAGCGGGTCGTAGGTTCGCTGTCGCGAGTAGTAGACCTGCTTGAGCAACGCACCGGTATCGACCAGGTCCAGCCGCCGGCCGGTGAAGAAGTAGGGGTTGAGCGTACTGCGGTCGGCGGTGTCGAGGCAGGCGGTGGTCAGCGGGCCGACGGGCAGATACAGCAGTCCGCCGAGCGTGGCGTAGTCGAGGTAGTCCACGTCATCATCGCCGTCGAAGTCGAAGACCTCGCAGCCGGCAGGCGGCGGCGTGACGTCGGGGCCGGTGTAGCAGCCCGGGGGGTGAAACGCCGCTACATCGATTTCATCGACCAGGCCGTCATCGTTGAAATCGCCGTCGGCCCCCGCGGCCATCTGGTACCACGGCCCGCTCAGACAATCCCACTCCGGGATGAGGTCGGAAAGGTCGATGGTGGCGTCACCGTTCACGTCGGCCCAGGTGCAGCCCGGCCCCACCGGCTGGCCCGGATCGAAGCAGAGCTGGAACTCCTGGAAGTCGTCCAGGTCGGCGTCGCCGTCACCGTCTGCATCCCTGGTGGAAGACCGCACCTTGGTGACGTAAACCTTGCCGAAGGAGTCGTAGTCGTAGGACTCGACCAGGCGCCCGCCCTCGTCGGCCAGGGCGGTGACCGTGTAGAGGTCGGTCAGCAGGTAGTAGTACTCCTGGGCGGTGGCCGCATCGTAGACCGCCACCCGCTCGTCGATGTAGGTCGGCCCGTTGACGAACCGCCGGCGCAGGGCGTCGTTCTCGTCGTACTCCGCCAGGACATTCCGGCCGTCGTAGTAGTAGCGCGTCGTCACGGGCGTCGCCCCCGAGTCGTCCACCATCTCGATCCGCCAGCCAAGGGCATCGTACTGATAGGTCAGATACGGCGCGTCGACCTGGGTGTCGAGTTGGCCATTGGCGTCCACGTCATTATACACCCCGATCAGGCGGTTCTCGAAGGCGTAGGCATGGAGCAGGCCGTTCTCATCCACGGCCAGGTTGCCGGCGGCATCGTAGGTCCTGCCTTGATCCCCCACGCCTTGCTGCGCAAGGGATGGGGCACCCTGCCAAGTCTGCGGACACCACGGTGAAGACAGTGTGGCACCGGCATCCTGCCGGTGAGTATGTGCCACAGGCTTCCAGCCTGTTCATGCACCGGCAGGATGCCGGCGCCACCTCAGGTGCCACATCCGGCACCTCATCGAATGCCACGTTGCCTGTCGAGCCGGCGGTGTGGGAGCTGGCACTACACGCTCAACAGGGTCCATCCGCTCTGCAGCATCCCGCTCAGCGGCCTGCCCATCGGCTTGACCTCGATGCCCAGCTCCCGGAGCTGGGGCGTCACGCCGTAACTGTCCGCGCAGACAATGCAGGCCTTCACGTCAATGCCGGACGCCTGCATCTTCTTGACCTTCTCCTGAAGCTCGACATCCTCGGACAGCAGCCTGGCCGACGGACCCCACACTACCAGCGTCACCCGGTCCCACCACTTGGCCTTGCCCGCGGCGTGGGTATACATGAAGGCCATGCGAATGGCTACCTCGCGGTCACCGCTGGTCCACAGCACTACCAGCCGAGTCTCGTCCTTTACCGGCTGATCATCTGCGGAAGCAAACGCGACGCTCAACGCCGCAGCGCCAGCCGCCACACACATTAACGCTATCACGACTTTCTGGCTCATGGGAACCTCCTTGGAGTTAATGCTGGACCGGAAACCGCCCGACATCTGGCGGTTGGCGGTTGGCCGCTGGCCGCTGAAGTGCTGTGCTGCGGGCCGACACGCTCACGACCAGAGCCGCTACTCGAGCACGCTGCCGGGGTGCATGGCGTACCACGCAAACCAGAAGC
>JANQGB010000486.1 GCA_028277545.1 Phycisphaerae bacterium
CGGAAGAACATGATCCGTCGGCCGACTTCGCCAGCCGGTTCAGAGAACGTTATGGCCGGAGTCCGGACTACACCGCCGCCCAGACTTACGACGCGGTGAACCTCCTGGTGGCCGCTATTCGCGAGAGCGGGCTTAACCGGGCACGCATTCGCGATGCAGTCCGCAGTCTGTCGCCGTGGAGCGGTGTGGCCGGCAGGATCAACTGGGATCCTACCGGCCACAATCGTCGCGTCGTCCGCCTGGGCACCGTCCACAATGGCGAGGTCGTGCCGGCGCCATGAAGCGCGCCGGGTTCTACGGCGTCAGCGGCTTGAGCGGTACGTGGATGTCCGTCAACAGGTCCTCCGGCGCCATGTCCTGCAGCGAGTTACGGTAGACCCCGAAGTCCGGGGCGCTGGCCATCTCCCGCCCACTGGCTGGCAACCACTGCCCGCAGATCTGGGCGTAGGTCTCAGGGAGACGTTCATACGGGCCGTGGTGGGTCACTACCGCGTACTCGCCACCGACGATCTCCTGCACCCCGACCTCGCCCTCCGGCTGAAACGACTCATCCACGGTGACGCACGCGTCGTACCTGATCTTGTCCGCCGGGGTGACTTCCGGATCATCGTGGCAGACCGCGAGCATGGTGGCCCCGGGCCGGAACAAACCGCGCGGTCCCGCCCAGGCACAGAACTTTCCCCACGTCTCGCCTACCTGCTCGTACGGTCCTAGATGACGCATGAATGCCACGCGCATCGGTTCGATCTGCTTGATCTTCACTTCCATCGGTAAGGCTCCTGCTGGCTGTGGCTCGAAGCGCTCGACCCGTCCGTCCGGGTCGAAGTGAACGCCGGAAGGACAGCCCGGTAAGGGCAGCGCCCGGTGCACCGCGCGGAATTCCGATGGCGAGCTCTCAAACATCGCCCGAAACGCCCGCGTGAAGGCCTCGTGGGCTTCGTAGCCAGCATCGAATGCGATTCTGGTCACTGGCTGATCGCCGAGCTTGAGCCGATGCGCTGCCCGTTCGAGTCGCAGGCGGCGGACATGCTCCTTCACCGACTCGCCAACCATGCCGCGGAAGACGCGGTGAAAATGGTGCGGCGAGAAGTGTGCCATCCGGGCCAGCTCCTCCAGTGAGAGTGCTTCGTCCAGGTGACCCTGGATGTGGACCAGCACCTGCAGAATGCGCTGCCGATAGGCTCGCTCGGTTTCAGTCTTCACCGGATGCTCCTCTTACCTTGCTGTCCAACGACCAGGGTTCTACCCCTGGCAGCCACAGCCTGCTTGACCGTTTTTGCTATTGTGAGCCACGGCATGGGGCCCGGTCGCGCAGCGCCTCTGCTCAATGGCGGGCCTGCTCAGCGAGGCCTGGTTCGTACGTCGCCCCCTGCGCCGTTGAGTCGCGTGTTGAGCTTGGCCCACTCCTCCCTTCCGCCGGCATCGTACTGCTCCCGCGGATAGGGGTATTGGCTCATGCCGCGGAACGGCAGCGGCTCGACGGTGTCCGGCTCGGCCGTGTACAGATCCATGTCCTTGCAGTAGGCGTGCGATACGAGAACGAAACTGCGAAGCTGCCCCGCGCCCACCGGTGGCAGCGATCGGGCGTCGAAACGGACAGCAATCTCGTCACCGGTCCCCAGGATAACGTACCTGTCGTCGAACTCCGTGAGCAGATTCTGTACCGGGCCGTATCTGGTGTAGTAACCAAGTGGCACCTTGAACGAGGATGTGAGTTCGATGGTGTCGTACGAGTAGATCGTAGGCAGATGCCCGTCGGGTGAGTACTCCCTGGGGAATCCCAGGCGGCGCAGATCGGCTTCGGCAACCGGGATGCTGGTGACTCGGACGTCCTCCACCCCGCAGTCGGCGGCCAGGAAGGCCTGGTCGTAGTAGATCTCCAGGTTGGTGGTGACGCGCAGCTTGCACGGACCGGCAGGCAACAGGCCGGTCAAGTCGACCGTCATCGTGCGACCGATGCCGCCCGGGGCGCCCGCGTCCTCTACAACAGTTTGCCAGCTACCCTGCGGTGTCTGCCGCTCGATCATCATGGGCTGCCAATTCACTCCCGCCTGGGCGGCGGCAAAGGTGGTCTGTGAGTACGGATATTCGATCGAGCCCGTCAGGAACAGATAGACGTTGTCGCCGGGATCGGAGCCTGTCGTCACCTGCCCGAAATCCAGCTCCAGCGTATGAGGCTTGCAGAACCCGAAGAACCGGCGATCGAGCGGGGGCTGATAGGCATACACACGGTCGACATCACGCAGGGCTGCTGAGCAGTCAGCCACGCCGGGGCCGCATGCTCGAACGGCATGCCAGCGCTCCTCTACACGTAGCAGGTCCCCCGTCGGCGGTGGGCCGGTGACAGCCAGGTGTTCGTCAGGATAGATGTCCGTGCCGACCGGGTGATCCACTACCAGCAGCTCCAGGCGGTCGATGAAGGCGACTTCCTCCATTGGCTCGCAGACCCGTAGCTCGTAGAAACCACCCCTGGGCGCCAGCTGATGCGGCTGAATCCTGACGTGCTCGCGCACCTGGGGCGCCGCGTACTCACCTGGAGCGACGTAGTAGCCCAGCCCCCCCACTCCGGCAAAGTCGCCAACGAATGCGAACCGTTCGCCGTCCCAGGCAAACAGTACCGGGCAGCTCGACACCCTGCGCTCCGTCTCCTCTACTCGGTGGTTCTTGCCGGCCGTTAGCTCGACCTCCGCCTGGGTAACGCCGTCCGTCCAGACGAGCATCGCATAATCCGCCTTGGCCGCCCCGTCCATCCCGAAGACCATCGGAAGCTGGGACTGACAGCGTCCACCGAACAGACCGGTGTACGTAATCGCCTGGCTGTGGGCGCCGCAGCGCATTTCGACGCGCGTGCCAAATCCGCTGGCCGGGCTGCGGGTCCGACCGTCCGTGCCGCGCTTGCCGGTCGGCGTCACCGCCAGCCAGTTCGCCGGCGGCGTCAGAACGCCGGGCACGAGCCGCACGCTGACGCCACCATCCGCAGAAATCAGCAGCAGATCGGGCAGACCGTCACCCGTCAGATCCGTGACCTCCGCCGCCGTCGTGTCTTGCAGAGTCGATTCCGCCCAGATATTGGGCTTCATCGCGAACTGCCCCCAGCCGTCGTTGAACAGGGCGTGCCCGGCCTTGCCAAACAGAGCGATGTCGAGGTCGCCGTCCAGATCCAGATCGACTACCCGTGACCTGCTGATGACATCCCAGGTGGCCAAGGCTTGGAGACACTCGTCGAACTGTGAACTGGGCGCCAGCAACGTGGTAGCATCCGTGAGATAGAGGCCTCCCGGAGCGCCGCCTCCGTCGAACGCCAGTAAGTCCGGCCGGCCGTCGCCGTTGAAATCCTGGACCACACCCCCCGCGGCATTCCGGATTGGCTCAGCCGTCAACTCCGCCCGGTGGTACTGTCCCAGCCGGTCGTTCACGAAGTAGGCCACCCGCCCCGCCCCGTTGAAGACCACCAGGTCTGTGTCGCGGTCCCGATCTACGTCATTCGGGGCTACCATGCTGG
>JANQGB010000494.1 GCA_028277545.1 Phycisphaerae bacterium
GAGAATCCCCACCATCGCCGCGCCGACGCCCATCCCCGCCCCGTCGCGGAAGATGATCACCAGTGCCCCGATGATGAAGAACAGGTGCAGTCGGATACGGATACCGAACAGACGCCCGATCCCGAAAGACCAGTTGATCGGATTGTCCAGCGAGCGCCGCTTGTCGCTCATCCCGTTTCACCCCGTTATCCAGCGCAGCCCCCCAGGTCGGGTCACAGCCGGTCCGTACGACCGACGCGCTCCTCTTCCCGCCGTTGACGCTCCGTGGCTTCGGTGAGCATCCGTTTCTCCCGCGCCGTCAGGCTGTGCAGGCCTTCTGTGTGCACCTTGGACAGCAGTCGGTCTATCATCTCGGCGTCGGCCCGCCGCTGCTCAACCTGTTTGCCCCACATGCTGCCGCCGGACGACCTTGCGGTACCGCTCCGGCTGGTCACCTGAGACCAGGCCCGCGATCCGCGCTGGGCCCACCATCTGTCGCCACTGACGGCGTACCAGACGCCGAACACCAGCCCGGCCAGGTGGGCGGCGTCACCGCCGGCGTTGGCGCCGCGACTCCACAGGTTCAACGCGTACAGACCCGCAAAGACCATGGCAGCGGTGCGGATCTTGATCGGGAATAGGAACATCACGTAGATCTCGGCCCGAGGGAAGTAGACGGCCGCGATGCCCAGCAGGCCGAGAATGCAGCCCGAGGCGCCGACCAGCGGGACCTCCATCGAGAGCCAGCCGATCACGCCCAGCAACATGTAGAACAAATTGCCGCACAGGCCGCAGATGGTGTAGATGACGAAGAACTTCCTGGGGCTCCAGATCCGTTCGACCGCCCGGCCCAGGAAGTAGAGGCCGATCATGTTGAACAGAATGTGGTTGCCACTGGCGTGCAGGTACTGGGCGGTGAAGAGCCGCCAGATCTGGCCGTGTAATACCGCGTCGGTCTGCATCCAGCCCAGCGCACCAACGGTGCTGAAGGTCGGCCCCGGTCCGCGTATGGTCATCACCTGCAGCACGTACACGACTACGTTTGCCACGATCAGGGTAGTGACTATGCCCCACGGCTTGTGGTCGGCGCGCCAGGAGGTTCCCCGCGTGCCTCCGAAGCCCGTTGGTTGAGGTCCCTGGGCGTAGTCGCGATCCTGCCAGCCCATTATCGATCTCCATCGCGACGAAGGAAAAAGATCCCTAACGCCGCGAGCGTCTTGCCGTCCTCTATGCTGCCGTCCAGCAACATCCGGCGCACCCTGTTGATATCGGTGACCGCGACGCGAATCTGCTCGTTACCCTGAAGTTGCTGGGTGGTCCTGGTCAGGCCGGTGGCGACAAAAACCCACATTCGCTCGGTGCAAATGCCGGGCGTAGTGTAGAATTCGCAGAGCGGCTCGATCTCTGAGGCCCGGTAACCGGTTTCCTCCTCAAGTTCGCGCCGGGCGCACTCTTCGGTCGATTCCCCGGCTTCGAGCGTGCCGGCTGGCAATTCGAGCAGTTCCTTGCCTGCTGGCACGCGGTAGTTGTGGATCAGCACGATCCGCTCATCGTCGAGCACCGGGAGGATGGTCACCGCGCCCGGATGGACGACTACGTCGCGCGTGGCGGTCTGACCGTCGCTGGTGGTGAAGTCGCGCTGCTCGACCGAGAAGACAGCGCCCGACATCAGGATACGGCTCATGATCGTTCGTCCGGAAACCCAGGAATCCAGCGTTCGCCCTGCCGTGCGGGATTATAGGCACGCCGCTGGGCGGTCGCAATTCGGGTTCAAGCAGTGCTTGTCGCGATTCGTCAGCGGCCATATCATTACCTAATTCCGGCCTAATCGGAGAGGACCAGGTGTACCGGCCGGGATTGCTCGGCGTAGATAATACTACATGAAGAATCGGGTCATAATTCTGGGATCAACCGGCTCCATCGGTCGCGCCGGGCTGGAAGTGTTGGGCGGACTGGGGCCCGAAGCCCGCGTGGTAGGGCTGGCAGCCCAGTCGAGCTGGCGGGTGCTCGCGGAGCAGGCCCGATACTGGCGGCCCGAGGCGGTGGCCATCTCCGACGCGGAGCACGCCGGCGACCTCCGAGAAGCTCTATCTGCCGAGACGAGCCTTACCAGCGGCGAGACCGCGATGGTCGAGCTGGTGGACTCGGTTCCGTGCGACTGCGTTCTGGCGGCTGTGGTGGGGGCGGCCGGCTTGCAGGCGGTGCTGCGGGCGGTGGAACTGGGGCGGCGGGTCGCGATTGCCAACAAAGAAGCTCTGGTAATGGCTGGTTCGGTACTGATGCCCCTGGCACGCAAGACGGGTGCCCAGATTATCCCCGTCGACAGCGAGCATTCAGGCGTCTTTCAGGCCATGCACTCCGGGGCCGAAGGCGAAATCAGGACCGTCTACCTGACCGCATCCGGCGGGCCGTTCCGGACCTGGAACACCGAGCAGATGGCCAACGCGACTCTGGAGCAAGCCCTGAATCACCCGACCTGGGACATGGGCCCCAAGATCACCATCGACAGCGCCACCATGATGAACAAGGCCCTGGAGATCATCGAAGCCAGGTGGCTCTTCGACCTGGATCCGGATCGGATTAAGGTGCTGGTGCACCCCGAGTCGATAGTGCATGCGCTGGTGGAATTCGCCGACGGTTCGGTAGTAGCCCAGATGGGCACGCCGGATATGCGCACGCCGATACAATACGCCCTGACCTATCCCAAGCGGATGAACTGTTGTTCGCCGCGGCTGGATCTGGGCAAACTCGGACAACTGAACTTCGAGCCGCCGGACGAGCTTCGTTTTCCGGCGCTGCGGCTGGCGCACCAGGTCGCCCGCGAGGGCGGGGTGGCTGGCGCGGTACTTAACGCCGCCAACGAGTCGGCCGTGAAACTGTTCCGAGAGGGGGAGATTCGCTTCACGGAGATCGTGGAACTGACCGCCCAGGTTCTGGGCCGGCATGAAACCAACAACAGGCCTACCCTGAACGACTTGCTGGACGTGGACCAGTGGGCCCGAAACGAGGTAACTAAATGCTCGACGTGTTAACTCAACCGAACTTCTCGCTGCTGGCTGCCACCCTGTTGGACGTCTTGTCCGGCATCAAGTCGTATGGCCTGATCTTCATCGGCTTCAGTGCCGTCATCTTCGTTCACGAACTGGGGCACTTCCTGGTAGCCAAGTGGGCCGATGTGCGCGTCGAGAAATTCTGCATCGGCTTCGGGCGCGAGCTGTTCGGCTTCACCCGCGGCGAGACGCGCTACGGCTTCAACATCCTGCCGCTGGGCGGGTACGTCAAAATGATGGGCCAGGAGGACTTCGAGGTTGATACCACGGGCGACCTGCAGGCCCGGGATGATCCCCGGTCATTCGCCAACAAGGCGGTTCTTCCTCGTATGGCCATCGTCAGTGCGGGCGTGATCATGAACGTGATCTTCGCCGCGCTGCTGTTCATGATCGTATTCATGGTGGGGATGGAGGCCTGGGTGACTGAAGTCGGATTCGTCAAGCCAGGCAGTCCCGCCGCTTTGGGCGGCCTGCAGGTGGGGGACGAGGTGGTGGCCATTGACGGCCAGGAGA
>JANQGB010000674.1 GCA_028277545.1 Phycisphaerae bacterium
CAGGTGTGACAAAACAGGTAGTCAGCGGCCACGCTGACCACCTTGAACATCTGCACCGCCGTTCCGCCGCCGGCTCCGCCGCCGGCTGATCCACCACTCCCCGGCAGCGCAGCACTCTGCACGGGCGGTTTGATCCGCCGCTGGCGATCCCTGATCCGGGCTGTGTGGTCAATATGACGGATCATAGAGCGGCACCTGCTGGGCACCCTTCACCCGCTGAAACTCCTCGAGCGGCGGCGGCCCGTCGACCACGGCCGTCACCACGCCAGACACCGCACCGCCGCCGAGCTGCTCGTCAGCGGATGCGTTCCGAGCCACAACAGCGAACTTGCGCTGAGCTCCATGGGCATAGGCTGCGGTGGTGAACCGGAAGACGTCACGCGGCGGAGCGTAAGACACATACGCCTCATTGCTGACACTCGACGTCAGCGGCGTGTCGTAATCAATCGTACCGGTACCGCCGTCGTCGAAGACCCTGAAGTCCGCCGGGTAGTCGCCCTGCCCTCGCGGGCTGTACGTCCACCGCAGTTGGAACTTGCCGCCCGCGATCGGTTGCACGTGCAGGTGACGGACGACGTTAGGCAGTCCGCCGCGACTGGCCGGCGTCGCGTCGAACTCAACCCGCACCGGCTCCGACAGCGTCCCGCGCAGACCAAATCCGCTGATCTCCTGCCCGGCGTAGTGGTAGACGCTCGACGCCTGGTGCCCGCACCAGGTCGCGTTGGCGATCCGTTGCGGCACGATGTGAAACTCATCGCCGATCCCCGGTGTGTTGTCGAAGGCCCGCGACAGAGTCAGGGTCGTGCCCGCCTGCGTCGATGACGCCACTCTACGCGCCTCTCCCTGGGCAGCGCCGGAGTCCATCACCATCAGGTGACCCGCCCAGTGATTGTCACTCTCGGTGAGCGATGCACTGTACAACACGGTCGGATCGACCGGCCCCAGATCGATCGTGCCCCGTTTGGGTAACACCATCCCTACCACGTTGCTCGGATCGATCGCCGCCTCATTAGCCGGAGATCGCACCGCCAGCCGAGCTCCGCTGGACAGCGGGAAGAAGCCACCCAGCGCATGCGACTGCCCCGTGATGATCCCTTGCCGCGAGCGGCGCAGATCTCCGCCGGCGGCGGTGACCACGTTACGGACGTACTGTTCGAGCAGGCTGGCCATCAGGTCTCCGCCGCCAGTATGGTGTCATCGTCCGGTTGGGAATAGTTCACCGTTGCCAATGGGCTGGCGGGGTTCTCGTCCTTCCCCAGCACCTTGACCTCGCCGCTGCTGACAGTCTTCTGGATCATCCCCAACGCCGCCTGCCGCGTGGCCAGCGGATCATAATACGGATCGTAGGGCACCACCTGCACGACCGCCCGAAACGCGAGGATGCCGCTCTTGACCAGTTGCACGATCAGCACCCCGATCGTATCGAGCTCGCTGGTGGTGGGCGTGTAGTAATAGACGCCGCCACCGACCTCGGTCAGACCGCCGGCGAAGTTGGCAAAGGCCCCGCCGTTCTTGCTGACCTGTATCTCGCTGCCACTGACCGACACGCCCGTTTCGGCGGTAACGCCGTCGCTGTCATCCACGCAGACGATCGGGATTCGTCGCTGTGCGGCAACCGCGCATTCCTGCTCTACAAGCTGCATCAGTTCAGCCTCGCGTTGAGTTCATTGCCTGGCCACGGCAGCGTCTGCTGCTGGATAGCGCCCGCGTTATTGAAAGTCGAGCAGTCGCCCGTGAGGTGGGCTTGTTCCAGGCCGCGAATCAACGCGCCCTGGCCGGCCGTGTTGTTGGGCGTGAAGTCGCCCGACCCGGCGGCCACGAAGAACGTGCCGCTGCTGTTGATGATCGGATCGATGTCCGACATGTTACTGGTCGTGCCGCCCAGCCGCCCGGAACCGCCCGGCGCTGAAGCACACTTGTAGAGCGTCGCCTGCCCGCTGGACGTGCAGTAGTAGTCATACGCTCCGGGAGCCTCCGAAACACAGAACATGAACACCGGGTTGGAGTTGGTGCTGGCCACGTAGTTGTGCGACCCGTTGCCGTACGCCGTGCAGTACAGACACCAGACCGCGTTGGCGTAACCGTCGGAGGTGTTGGAGATGGCCATGCACTGCACCAGCGTGCCCGGCACGTCGTAGCCCGACCCACCATTGCCCTGCGACGTGCAGAAATGGCAGCGCACGGCGGTAGCACCCTGCCAGCCGTCACTGGCGTTATCCAGAGCCCGACTGTCGTACCACTGATTGTTGGCGCCAGCGTTGCTGAAGCCGTAGTAGGCATCGCGGGCCGAACACCGTATCCAGA
>JANQGB010000704.1 GCA_028277545.1 Phycisphaerae bacterium
GCGCAGACCTGTTCGAGGTCGTCGATCCGGCCCTCGACAGTCAGCCGGACATCACTGCCTCGTTGCAGAGGATTCGATTCCCGCCAACTGGCGGGGTCGCGACCAGCAAGATTCGCAACGATGGTTCCGGACCACTCACGATCACCGAAATCAGTTCGGATCAGCCGGAGTTCAGCGTTGACCACGCCCAGGCGGTCCTGCAGCCCGGGGAAACGTTCGACCTCGTCATTACTTACGCGCCGCTGCGCGGTGGTTCTGGTACTGCGGAGATAGCTCTCCACTCGGATGATCCGGACGAGAGCCCGCTACCGATTCACGTATTTGGCGCCACAATTCACCTCGATCCCGGCGAGCCGGCGGTGCCGTTTGTGCTGCCCGCCTGGAGCTATAATCACCAGACCGAGGAGTTCGAGGTTCACACCTTCGACTCGTCAGCATTGGCCGGCCAAGTCATCTACTTTCACGTTTACACACCGGGGTGACCGGCCTGCCCGTTCGCGGTCGCGGACATTCAGAACACCATCATCAAGGAGTTCGAGAATGACCAGCGCGTGGCAATGGGAATTCTCACCGCGGAGCAGGAGGCTCCGGTAGAGACCTTCTGGCGGAACTTCTACCTGCGGGGACAGACGATCTTCGACGACACCGGTGGGACCGTGGTGGGTGCCTACGGTCAGCCCAGCACCGGACTGCCGGCCTCACGTGGCTTCATCATAGCGCCGGACCAGACCCTGGCGCTGCCCTACTTCATGCATCGACCGGACTTCGCCATCGACAAAATGTGTGAGTTGTTGGCGGCGATGTTGCCTGGCGACCTCGATGCCGATGAGGATGTGGACATCGACGACTACCAGCTCTTCTTTACCCGATTGCGTGGCCCCGAGGCGTATGAAACTCCGCCGCTCCAATGTGGGGCCGGTGATCTTGACGGAGACCTGGACGTAGACCTGGCGGACTACGCGCTGCTCCAGATAGCAATCGGTCACGTCGAGAAGGGCGGCAGGCTTCGCCCCCCAGGTTAGCACGTCATTCGCTCCCCAATCGCCTTGTCCGGTGCGCTCAGAAACGCGACAATAGGCGCCGAAACTCACAAGCAAACGCGACCTTGCTCGTACACGGATGGCATTGTGGCGGCGCCACGCTGTGCGAAGGTCAGGATTGTTTTCAACAGGGCGGGCGGCGGTGGTTGGAGTACGAACCGTGCCCGGTCGTGCCGTACCTGCATGAGGGAGTGAGTTCGTGACGCCGGGACAATACGAGCGTGTGCGCGACATCTATCTGGCTGCGCGGGACAAAGAGCAAGCCGAGCGGGCGACGTTCCTCGATGAAGTCTGTGCCGGGGATGACCTCGTTCGCCGCGAGGTCGAGTCGCTCCTTGGCAGTGCCGACCAGGCGGACACCTTCCTCAGGACACCGGCCTTGGGGTCGGATTTCGCTGTTGACGATCCGGCGCTGGCCATGCCGCGTACGCAGGATGCGATTCAGGATGTCGACCAGAGCATTGTGGCGGCGGATGAGGGCACGCATCCTGAGCGGCTGGGACAGTACCAGATCCTGGGCGTTCTCGGCGAAGGCGGCATGGGCGTGGTCTACGAAGCCCAGCAGGAGCAACCCAGACGCCGCGTAGCGCTCAAGGTGATCAAGGCCCACGGCACGGCGGATGCCTTCCAGGTCAGGCTGTTCCAGCGCGAGGTAGAAGCACTGGCCCGGCTTAAGCATCCGGGAATCGCGGCGATCTACGACGCCGGCCGTACCGAGGACGGCCGCCACTTCTTCGCTATGGAACTGATCCGCGGGGAAACACTGCTGAATTACGCGAACGCTCGCACGCCCGGTGGTCCGCAGAGGGCACGCGGCACGCGCGAACGCCTGCACCTGTTCTGCAAAACATGCGACGCGATCAACTACGCACACCAGCGCGGCGTGACCCACCGTGATTTGAAGCCATCCAACATCCTGGTGAGCGATGAGTCCGGGGCCGGCAATGCTGGTCAACTCGGTCGTTTCGGCGGGTCCAGCGCGATGGGCGGTTGCACCGCGCTGGGAGTTGACGTCAAGGTGCTCGACTTCGGCCTGGCGCGCATCACTGACGGCGACGCCAGCCAGACCACGCTGCTGACACAGACCGGGAGAGTGGCCGGGACGCTGGCGTACATGAGCCCGGAACAGGCCCGCGGTGATGCTGACGCGATTGACCTGCGCAGTGACGTGTACTCCCTGGGCGTGATCCTCTACGAATTGCTGACCGGTCAGCTTCCCTATGAGATTGCGCGCGCCGCACCCCACCAGGCGCTGCGAGCCATCTGCGAAGATTCACCCCGCCGTCCGAGTTCCATTAACCACACGCTCCGCGGGGACCTGGAGATAATCGCGCTCAAGGCCCTGGAGAAGGATCCGGATCGTCGGTACGCGAACGCGGCCGCTCTTGCCGAGGATGTTCGCCGGCAAGTCACGGGGGAGCCGATCCTGGCGCGTCCCCCCAGCGCGGCCTATCAGATCAGCAAGTTGGTGGCGCGGCACAAGATCTCAGCGGCGCTGCTGGGGTTACTGGCGTTGACGGTTGTGAGCTTTGCCGCCATCACTGCGGTGCAGGCTGAGCGCGTCGTTCGCGAACGCGACAAGGCCCTGCTTGCCCAGGAGAACGAAGCGACTGCCCGGGCGGCGGCGGAGACCGAATCAGAGAAAGCCCAGCGCATCCAGCGATTCCTGCAGGACATCCTTGCCTCAGTGGCGCCGGGTACGGCTCGGGGGCGTGACACCGAGCTCTTGAAAGATCTTCTGGCTGACGCAGCGTGGCGTGTCGAGACGGAGTTGGCGGATCAGCCGTCCGTGGCGGCAGAGGTGCGCACGACGATCGGGCGGACGTACGCGGGATTGGGACTTTTCGACAAAGCCGAGCCGCATCTCCGGGCGGCGCTGGCCTTCCATGAGCTGCAGCACGGGGAGGACGCGCCGGAGACCGCTACTGCGTTGGACCACCTTGGTATGATGCTTACTCGCCGGGGCGACTACGCTGAAGCCGAGCAGCTATTGCGTCGCGCTCTTGACATCCGTTCCAGGAAACTTGGGGAAGGCCATGTTGACCTGGCACTAAGTTACCATCGCCTCGGCAAGCTGGCCGGCTATGCCAATCGATACGAGGAGGCAGAGGAGTTGCTTCGCCGGACGGTGGAGATCCGTCGCAGCGAGTTGGACACCGGAGACCGACTTACCGCGGAAGCCATCGGCGATCTGGCCTGGTTGTTGGGGAGAGCCGACAAGCTCGATGAGGCTGTCCCGCTGTTCCGCGAGGCGGTGGAGATGTCCCGCACTTCCTTCGGCCCGGACCACCCGGACACCGCAATGTGCATTAACAACCTGGCAAGCGTGCTTAAGAAGCAGGGCGAGTATGACGAGGCGGCGGAATTATATGGCGAGTCGCTGGCCATCCAGCGGCGCGTGCTGGGGGACGACCATCCCGACCTGGCGGAGGGGCTGGTGTCCTGGGCGGACTTACTCAAACGCCTGGGAAGGTATGCCGAGGCTGAGTCTCTGCTGGATGAGGCGGTGGAGATCCAGCGCGAGCATCTTGGGGAGGAGAACGATTTCTTCGCCGCGGCCATCAGTCATGCGGCCAGTGTGAAGATTGCGCAGGGGAATTACGCTGCTGCCGAACCGCTATACCGCCGGGCGCTGGAGATCTATCGCGGTCTCCACGGAGACCGGCACATGGCCGTGCTGAGGTGCCAGAATGCTCTGGGCACGCTGCTGTCCCGGGCGAAGCGGTACACGGAGGCCGAACCCGTGATTCGCGACGCCCGGCAGCTCTTCCTCGAGTTGTACGGCGAGCAGAACCCTGGGAGTGCAGTCTTCGCCAGCAATCTGGCATCGGTCTTGACGGAACTGGGCGAGCTTGAGGAGGCCGAGTCTCTGCTGCGCGAGGTTGTGGACTTCCGGCGCGAGTTCTACGGCGAGGTGCATCCCAAAGTGGCCATCTCCCTGTACAACCTCGCCAACGTCCTGTTTAGGAAGGATGAGTTAACCGAGGCCGAGGAACTGTACGCCCAGGCACTCGCCGTCCAGCAGGGGACCGGCGGTGGTGAGCATCCCATTGCGGGGCGCATGTTCGCCAAACTTGCGGATTTGCACATGGCCAGGGGCGATCTGCTCGCCGCCGCAGGTGTGTATACAAACGCCTATCTCATCTGCGTCGAAGCACTGCCGGCCGAGCACCCGGACCGCACCGGCGTAGTCGAGAGATTCGCGACACTCCTGCTGCAGAGCAACGACGTCGTCGAGGCGGAATTGGCCGGCAGCGTGCTCCGCGAGTATCTGGAAACCGTCAGCCGAAGCCATCCTGAAGACGCCGACCTGATAGCGAGAGTCGAGACAGCGCTCAACGACGCTATGGCTGCACGACCGTCAGAGTGAGGCTGGACTCGCTGAGGCTCGGCTGGAGTGCGAGACCGCCCGCCAAGTCCAGTCCCGTGTAGGTGGCAAAATCGCCGACTAGGGAATCGAAGGTCATGATCACGAAGCTATCGCCGAGCTGCGGCGTAAAGCCGTCGATGACTGAGACGTTGAGTGTCCCGTCCAGCGTGGCCTGCCCGCCTATTTCCAGGACGTCAAAATCCTCGCCGGGAACCAGTCCACCAAGTTCGATGTCAAGATGTGCTCCGGACGTATGCTCGTAGTCCCCGGTGAACTCCAGCCTGCCCGCGGACCCACCAGGCCCGACGGTGGCGGACACAATTCCATCGCCGAAGACGGTGCCGCTACCGCCTAGCAGTCCGGCCTGGATGTCCAGGGCGAAGCTGCCGACGTCAATGTCACCTCCGGTCACCATAGTGATGCCTGCCGTCTGCGTGTATCCGGCGAGAAAAGTCAGGGTCCCGGCTTGGGAGACAACCGTGCCGGTGTTGCTGAACACGATGCTGGTGGGGAAGGTGGTGCTGTCGGGCCCCGTGGACTTGGTGAACAGACCTGCGTTATTGAACGCGCCCGCCAGGCCTGAGGTGAAGGCAAAGTCGGCGTCGTCCTGCACGTCAAACGACGCGCCGGCCAGGTTGTTGAATACGGCGCCGTTGTTGATGAACAGATCTCCCGTGCCGGAGAAGGTTGCGGCACCTTCGTTGTTGATAGTACGGCCGTTGAGGATCTTGCTCCCGCTGCCCCCTATGGCGATTGAGCCGGAGTCGGGGATGGTTGTCGTACCTCCCTCCAACATGCTGCCGCCCGTCCAGTTCAAGTCGTCTGTTGCAGAGAAATCACCGGTTCCCTGGAAGGATCCGCCGGCCAGGGTCAGCGATGCCGTCGTCACACTGCCGTCGACATCGACCCCGCCGGCGGTTACCTCGAAAGTCTCGGTCGCGATGTTGACGCCACTGACGACAGCGAGCGTGCCACCGCTGGTACGCCAGATTCCTCCGCCGGTGGCGGTGGTTCCGGTGTCAAGCGTATAGGACGGCGACCCGGAGTTGAAGTCGATGGCAGCGCCCGAGTCAACGCCGAATTCACCGGTGCTGGTTCCGCCACCGCTGAGCCGGAGCGTCCCAGACTGGACCTGAACCGTGCCATCGTTGTTGAACGCAAGGCCGAACTCGAACTGTGTGGTTCCGGCACCGCCGGATTTAGTGAAGGTGCCGTCGTTATTGAAGGCCGAGAACGTCCCCGAGAAGTACTCGAACGCCGCGTCTCCCTGCGCGTCGAAGTTGGCGCCGGCCAGGTTGTTGAACACAGCGCCGCTGTTGATGAAGAGAGACCCGCTGTCGGTCATGGTGGCCGAGCCCTCATTATTCAGTGTACGGCCGCTGCTCAGGGTCTTGGCGAAGGTGCCACTCAGATTGAGCGCCGCACCCGCTGCGATCGTCGTGGTGCCGGCATCGGACTGCGCGCCGCCGGTCCAGTTCATGTTCGAGAGCACCCGCAGTTCGCCCGTTCCCGACATCGTGCCAGAGGCCTGATCGAAGTTCTCGACCGTTGCCTGCGCAGCCTACACGACCAGCGTTGCGCCGGTCAATGACGCAGTGCCATCGCCGGCGATAGACGTGCCCTCGTTATAGGTATAAGTGTTGCTGCCAAACTCCACGCAGCTCTCGGCGCTGAGGTTCCACTGCCCCGAGCTGTTGCCGCCGCCGAAGAGCTGTAACGTTCCGGTTTGAATTTCCACGATTCCGTCGTTGTTGAAGCTAACCCCGCCTTCCACGAGGCTGGCGCCCGCTCCGCCTGACTTGGTGTAGGTGCCCGAGTTGTTGAAGGCAGTAAAGGCACCGGAGAAGTACTCGATCGGCGCGTCACTCTGTGCGTCGAACGTCGCTCCGCCAAGATTGTTGAACGTCGCGCCGCTGCTGAGGAACAGTGAGCCATTGTCCCCCAGCGTGGCCGCGCCCGCATTATTGAACGTACGATTGCTCTGTAGCGTCTTGTTGAATGAGCCACTGAGGTCCAGTGTGGCTCCGGCCGCCACGGTTGTGGTGCCGTCATCGCTTTGGGTACCACCGGTCCAGTTCATCTGTTGCGCGACGGTGAATTCGCCGGAACCGTCCAGCGTTCCCGAAGTCTGCGTGAAACTGGCCACGACAGTATCGCCTTCAACAGTGAGTACCCCGCCAACCAGTTCCAGGTTGGTGATAGCCGGATCCACCCCGTCGTTGATGGTCGTCGACCCCGAGGTGACCCGATAGATCCCCGATCCATCTAGCGAGGTCCCGAGATCCAGCGTGTATACCGGGTTGCCGGAGTTGAACTCCGTGATCGCATTAGCGGCCGTCGTGAAGAGACCCGTGCTGGTGCCACCTCCGCTGAACCTCAGCGTGCCCGTCTGAACATCGACCGTGCCATCGTTGTTAAACGCCAGGAAATGGTCGAAGTGCGTCACGCCGGTACCGCCCGACTTGGTGAAACCGCCGTCGTTGTTGAACGCTGCCAGCCCGCCGGAGAAGAACTCAAACGTAGCGTCGCTCTGCACGTCGAAGGATGCACCGGACAGGTTGTTGAACACGGCGCCACTGGTGATGAAGAGATCGCCGCTGTCGGTCATGGTGGCGGCACCCGCGTTGTTCAGCGTGCGCCCCCCGCTCAGGGACTTGGCTCCCGTACCGCTCACATTGAACGTCGCACCGTCTGCGACGGATGTGGTTCCGGAGTCGGTTTGCGTGCCGCCGGTCCAGTTCATGCTTGAGGTGATCAGCAACTCGCCCGTGCCCGAGAGCGTGCCCGACGTCTGGTCGAAGTTAGCGACCGGCACCTGCGTGGCTGGCACCACCAGCGTTGCGCCGGCGAGCGACGCAGTTCCATCACCGCCGACGGAGGTGCCGTTGTCGAGGGTGTAGGTGCCGGTGCCGAACTCCACGCCGGCGTTGCCCGAGATAGTCCAGGTGCCCGAACTGTTGCCGCCGCCGAACACCCGTAGCGTGCCGGTCTGGATGTTTACTGTTCCGTCGTTGTTGAATCTGACGCCGCCTTCGATCAGGGTCGAGCCGGTGCCACCGCTCTTGGTGAATGTGCCGTCATTATTAAACGTCGTGAACGCGCCGGAGAAGTACTCGAAGGGCGCGTCGTCCTGCAAGTCAAACGTCGCGCCGGTCAGATTGTTGAACGTAGCTCCGCTGTTGATAAACAGCGATCCACCGTCGGTCAGCGTGGCTGAGCCCGCGTTGTCTAACGTGCGGCCACCTTGCAGGGTCTTGTTTGCCGAACCACTCATGTTTATCGCCGCGCCCGCGGCTATCGTGGTCGTGCCGGCATCGGTTTGGGTGCCCCCGGTCCAGTTCATCTGGTTCTGTACCGTGACATTCCCTCCACCTTGCATGGTGCCGAAGGTGAGCGTGAGCTCTTCGATGGCAACTTCGTTGTTCGACGTGAGCGTGCCTCCGCTGATATTCAAGGAGTGGAACGCCGAGCTGCCGGCCGTCGGATTGAGCGTGCCGCCGGTCAGGTCGATCGTCTCTGTACTCTGAATCGTGTCCGGCTGGCTCGTCCCGGTGGCGTGCGTAACGGTCACGTCGGCGGCGGGCCGG
>JANQGB010000742.1 GCA_028277545.1 Phycisphaerae bacterium
GTTCATGGAGCAGCACTTCCGGGATTTCATGCCCAACGTGTCCAGTTGCAAGAGCCCGCAGCAGATGATGGGGGCGGTCATCAAGAGCTACTACGCGGAGAAGGCCGGTATCGACCCGGCACAGATCTTCAGCGTTTCAATCATGCCCTGCACGGCCAAGAAGTTCGAGGCCCAGCGTCCGGAGATGTCCCGTGGTGGACTGCCGGACATCGACACCGTGTTGACGACTCGCGAGCTGGCCCGCCTGATTCGCATGCGGGGCATCGATGTGAACGGGTTGGAGCCCGAGACACCTGATTCGCCGCTCGGCGAGCGTAGCTCGGCCGGCAAGCTGTTCGCGGTGACGGGCGGCGTGATGGAGGCAGCCCTGCGCACCGCGTATCACCTGTTGACGGCCGAGGAGCTGGCTGCCGTGCCACTGAAGGAGATACGCGGCCTTGAAGGGGTCAAGCAGGCCCGTATCCCCATAGGAGATCTGGAGGTGGGCGTCGCGGTGGTGAGCGGCCTGGCGAACGCCGCCAGGCTGCTCAACGAAGTGCGTGACGGGCGCGTCGATCTGCACTTTATCGAAGTGATGACTTGTCCGGGCGGCTGCATAAGCGGGGGCGGCCAGCCTTACCGCACCGACGAGACGAAGGTGCGGGCCCGGATGCGAGCCCTTTACCAAATCGATCGCGACGCGCACGTACGGTGTTCGCACCACAACGCAGACGTCCGGCAGCTATACCAGGAATTCCTGGGCGAGCCGCTGGGGGACCGCAGCCACGAGTTGCTGCACACGGGCTACACGCCGCGCGAAGTCGTCGCCTGACGGAGACATGGGGTGCCAGCGCACGAAGCGCCATTAGTCTCGACCATCAAGGAGCGCTGCCGCGTGTGCTTCACGTGCGTGCGAGAGTGCCCTGCCAAGGCGATCCGCATCGTCGATCAGCAAGCTGACGTGATCGCGGAGCGCTGCATCGCGTGTGGGAATTGCGTGCGCGTCTGCAGTCAGGACGCCAAGCGTGTCACCAGCGACGTCGAGCCCGTCGAACGGTTGTTGGCCGGCGATGCACCCGCGGCGGCCATAATCGCGCCGAGCTGGCCGGCCGAATTCACCGCGCTGGATTACCGGGCCCTGGTGGGGATGATCCGGGCTCTGAAATTCGACTACGTCTGCGAGGTAAGCTTCGGTGCCGATCTGGTGGCCGCCAAGTACCGCTACCTGCTGGAACAGCATCCCGACGAGCGTTTCATCGCCACAAGCTGCCCGGCGATCGTAGCCTACGTCGAGCGATACCACCCGGAGATCGTCGGGGCGCTGGCACCGATCGTCTCGCCGATGATCGCCTCTGCCCGCGTTCTGCGGCAACGATACGGCGAGCGGCTGCGGGTCGTGTTCATCGGGCCGTGCATCGCCAAGAAAGGGGAATCCGCCGATGACCCGGTCTGCGGTGATGTGGACGCGGCCCTGACCTTCGCGGAGTTGCGTGAACTCTTCTCGCGGCGCGGTGTTGAGCCTGAGGGTATCCAGCCGTCCGATTTCGATCCTCCGTTCGGCGGATACGGCGGGCTCTTTCCGATCAGTCGCGGCATGCTTCAGGCGGCGCAAATCGAGGAGGATCTGGCCGCCGGCGAGGTGGTGGCCGCCGACGGGCACGCAGAATTCGTTGAAGCCATCCGCGAGTTTCGGTCAGGCGACCTGGATGTACAGCTACTGGAATGCCTGTGCTGTAACGGTTGCATAAGCGGCCCAGGCTTCACGGAGACGGCACCTCTCTTTCGGCGGCGAGCCAATGTGAGCCGATATGTGCGAGAGCGCCTGGCGGGTATCGACCGTGCCCAGTGGAAGCGTGATCTGGCGGTTTATCTCCAGTGCGACCTCTCGCGCAGCTACCTGCCTAACGACCAGCGGGTCCGCACGCCATCGGAGGAGGAAATTGAGCGGGTCCTGCATCGCATGGGCAAGCGCGAACTGCGTGACGAGTTGAACTGCGGTGCGTGTGGATACGAGACCTGCCGGGAGCACGCCATCGCGATTCTGAAGGGCCTGGCCGAGAGCGAGATGTGCCTGCCCTACACCATCGAGGAGCTTCGCAAGGCCTGCGGCGACTTGCAGCTTTCGAACGAGCAACTCGCCTCGACACAGGAAGCACTCATGCAGTCGGAGAAGCTGGCCAGCATGGGTCAGCTTGCCGCCGGCATCGCCCACGAGGTCAACAATCCGCTGGGCACATTGCTGATGCTCTCACACCTGCTGCTCGACGAGACGCCGGCGGATGATCCGCATCGCGAGGACCTCGAACTGATGGTCAGCGAGTCCAATCGCTGCAAGAAGATCGTATCGGGGCTGCTGCAGTTTGCCCGCAAGAACAAGGTTGACGCCGAAGCTGTGGACGTTTGCGCGCTGGTCGATCAGGTCAGGCGCAGCCTGCCCGCGCGTAACGATCTCCGTGTTGAGATTGAACACGCCACTCGCCCGCTGCTGGCAGAAATTGACCGGGACCAGATCGTGCAGGTCGTCACCAACCTGGTGAGCAACGCGGTCGCCGCCATGCCGGACGGCGGCGCGCTCACCTTGGGCACTTGCGGGGCGGAGGACGAAGTCTTCGTGTCCGTCGCGGATACTGGCACAGGTATTGCGGAGGATATTCGCGCCAAGATCTTCGAGCCCTTCTTCACCACCAAGCGGGCCGGTGAGGGAACGGGCCTGGGACTGTCGGTGAGCTACGGCGTAGTGAAGATGCACCACGGGGACATCCGGTTCGAGTCGAACGCCGACTCGCATCAGGGGCCGACCGGCACGACCTTCACCGTGCGGCTGCCGCGTCACCGCCGTGCCGTTGCTGTCAGTGACACCGTGTCCGGCGTCGGGCAATTGAGCGGCGTGCCTGCTGATACGGCTGATTAGACCATGAAAGGATGGTATCAGGATGGCTAAGAGGATTCTGCTGGTTGACGACGACGTCGACTTCCTGACGTCGACGACCATGCAGTTGCAGGCGGCGGGTTACGAAGTCGTTCAGGCTGACGGCGTGACCAACGCCCGGCAGAAGCTTGGCAGCGAACCGGTGGATGCGGCCATCATCGATCTGATGATGGAAGAAGCGGACGGCGGTTTCTCGCTGTGCTTCGAGATGAAACAGCACGATCCCACGCTGCCGGTAATCATGGTCAGCGCCGTGACGAGCGAGACCGGGATAGACTTCGGCGCCGGCACGGACGAAGAACGGGCCTGGATCAAGGCGGATGCCTTCCTGGCCAAACCGGTGCGGTTCGAACAGCTCCAGGGCGAACTCGACCGGCTTCTGAAGGTGAGCCAATAATGGATACTCTCCGCGTCTTGGTGGTGGATGACGAGCTGGGTATGCGGCACAGCATCCGGCGGGCGCTGCGCAACTTCACCGTTCACTTCCCGGAGATTGACGGCGAGACGCAATTCGCCGTTTCCGAGGCCGACAGCGGCGAAAGGGCACTCGAACTTCTTGGCAACGAGACGTTCGACTTGATGCTGCTGGACCACAAGATGGGCGGTATGACCGGACTCGACGTTCTGGAGGCCGTGCGACCGCAAGAGCACGACATGCTCATCATCATGATCACGGCCTTCGCGACGATCGAAACGGCGGTCCGGGCCACCAAGACCGGTGCCTACGACTTCATAGCCAAGCCGTTCACTCCTGACGAGTTGAAGGTCACGGTCGAGAAGGCAGCAGCGCACCTCCTGACGCAGCGTCAGGCCAAGCGACTGGCCGAGGAGAAGCGTCGCATCCGGTTCGACTTCATCCGCGTGCTGGGTCACGAGTTGAAAGCGCCTCTGGCCGCCATTGAGGACTACCTCCGCCTGCTGTGCGATCGTGTCGCAGGTGACCAGGTCGAAGCCTACGACCACATGATCGAGCGGGCCCTGATCCGGGCCGGCGGCATGCGCAAGCTGATCGTCGACCTGTTGGATCTGACACGCATCGAGTCCGGCCAAAAGCGACGCGAGATCACCCAGGTGGACGCGGAGGAGGCCGCTCAGGCCGCCCTGGATGGCGTTCGGGCCGCTGCCCAGGAGCGCGGAATCTCACTTGACCTGCAGACTGCCGGTACGTGTACCTTGCGCGGCGATCGCGGTGAGATCGAGATCGTGCTCAACAACCTGGTCTCCAACGCCGTGAAGTACAACCGAGACGACGGTCAGGTGGGCGTCGAGTTACACGGCGACGACACCTGGTTGAAGATCTCCGTTCGCGATACCGGCATAGGTATGACTGCTGAGGAAGCGGGCAAGCTGTTCAACGACTTCGTGAGGATCAAAAACGACAAGACACGGGACATCGAAGGCAGCGGGCTGGGCCTGTCGATTGTCCGCAAGATCGCCCAGCTCTACCAGGGCAAGGCGGTCGCCGAGAGCGAGCCGGGGGCCGGCAGTTGCTTCACGGTCACGCTCAATCGCCATGTGGAAGCAGAGGATACGGTCGATGCAGCAGACGCAGCGGCTGACGTGGCTACGCACGTCTGACCCCCGGCGACTGGCATCGCTCTGGTGGCAGGCGGATTCCGTGCGCCGCGAGGCGGTCGGCGATGAGGTCTTTCTGCGCGGTCTGGTGGAAGTCTCGAACATCTGCCGTCGCCGGTGTGCCTACTGTGGCATAAGCGCAGAGCACAAGGGTCTGGAGCGGTATCGCATGAGCACCGAAGAGGTGCTGGCCTGCGCCCACACGGCCGTGCGGCTGGGCTACGGGACGGTCGTGTTGCAGGCCGGCGAGGATCCCGGGTTGACCAAAACGCGGGTCAGTGACCTGATCCGGCAGATCAAGGAGCAGACAGACCTGGCCGTTACGCTGAGCCTGGGAGAGAGAGAAGAAGACGAACTAGCCGCGTGGCGCGCGGCCGGCGCCGACCGCTACCTGGCGAGGTTCGAGACCTCGAATCGCGAACTGTTCGACCGCATCCATCCGCCGCTGAACGGCCAGCCGGCCGACCGCATCCGCCTGTTGCGCACGCTACGCGTTCTGGGTTACGAAGTCGGCAGCGGCGTGATGGTGGGCATTCCGGGCCAGACCTATGACGATCTGGCTCGTGACATCGAGTGGTTCGCGGAATCGGAGCTGGACATGATCGGCGTGGGCCCTTTTGTGCCACATCCAGTCACACCGGCCGTCAAGCTGCCCGCCGCGGCGCCGGAACAGCAAGTGCCCAACTCGGTCGAAATGACCTGCAAAGTGGTTGCCCTGGCGCGCCTGGCTTGTCCGAAGACCAACATCCCCAGCACGACCGCGCTGGGCACCTTGGACCGCGAAAACGGGACAGAGCTAGGCCTGCAGCGTGGTGCCAACATTGTGATGCCCAATCTCACGCCGCATGGCTATCGATTTCTCTACGAGATCTACCCAGGCAAGGCAAACTCGCAAGATTCGCCGGCCGATGTCCGTGAGGAACTGGCCAGGCGCATTCACGGCTTGGGACGGACCATCGGCGCAGGTCGCGGCGATTCGCCGCACTATCGCGCAGGCCTGGCGGCGGCTGCCGTCTGCGGAGAGGCGGAATGACTACGCTATCACACCTGCCTCTGAGTACCGGCGCTACCGACTTTATCGACGATGCCCGGCTGACCGAGATACTCGAGTTGCCGGCACCGGACAAGTCGCTGGTGGGCGAAGTGTTGGCCAAGAGCCTGGCGAAGCAGCCGCTGGAGGTTGCAGAGGTCGCGGTGCTGTTGCGCTGCACAGACCCCGAACAGCATGAGCGTATCTTTGAGACCGCCCGACAACTCAAACGCGATGTCTACGGCAACCGCATCGTGCTCTTCGCGCCGCTCTACATCGGCAACCGCTGCCAGAACGACTGCCAGTACTGCGCGTTTCGCCGGTCGAATCCCGAGGTCGAGCGCCGCACGCTCACGGAGTTGGAGATCCGCGCCGAAGTCGAGGCTCTGGAGCGCGAAGGGCATAAACGTCTGATCGTCGTCTTCGGCGAACACCGTCAATACTCGCCTGACTTCATCGCTCGTACAATCGACACGGTCTACCAGACGCGCACCGGTCGCGGCGAGATTCGGCGGGTCAACATCAACGCCGCGCCGCTGGACGTGGACGGTTACCGAATCGTGAGTTCTGCCGGCATCGGTACCTACCAGGTGTTTCAGGAGACGTATCACCACCAGACCTACGCCCGTTACCACCCCCCCAACACGCGCAAGGGAGATTACCTGTACCGGCTTGACGCCCTTAGCCGGGCCCAGCAGGCCGGCATAGACGACGTAGGAATCGGGGCATTGTTCGGCCTGTACGACTGGCGTTTCGAGGTCCTGGCCATGGTAACGCACGGCCTGCATCTGCAGGAGCGTTTCGGCGTCGGGCCGCACACCATCAGCTTCCCGCGCCTGCAACCGGCTCACGGCGTGGAACTCGACGATTGCCACACGGTCTCCGACTACGATTTCAAGCGGCTGGTGGCGACTCTGCGACTGGCCGTGCCCTACACCGGCCTGATTCTAACCGCCCGCGAACGAGCCGAATTACGTCGGGAGGTGCTGGGCTTCGGCGTGTCACAGATAGATGCCGGCACGCGAGTCGAACTTGGCGGATACGCGAGCCGTAGCGGCCTGCCCAGCGCGGCGAGCGAGCAGTTTCGCATTGCGGACATGCGCTCGCTCGACGAAGTCATGCGGGAGTTGATCGAAGACAACTACCTGCCCAGCTTCTGCACGGCATGCTATCGACTCGGCAGAACAGGCGAGCACTTCATGGAGTTCGCCATACCGGGCTTCATCCAGAACCTCTGCACACCCAACGCGCTGACCACGCTGATGGAGTACCTGATGGACTACGGCTCGCCGGAGACGCGGGCGGCCGGCGTGCACTTGATACAGCGCGAGCTCGAGCAGATTCCGCAGCCAGCGCTGCGACAACATGTGCAGCAGAGATTGCGCCAGATCCAGGAGACGGACGCACGCGATCTGTATTTCTAAGCAGGCCGGGACCGGCCGCGCATGCCACGCGAGGCGTGATGACCGAGTATCGCACCGAGACCGATTCCCTGGGCGACCGCCTGGTGCCTAAGGACGCCCTGTATGGTATTCACACGCTGCGGGCGATGGAAAACTTCCCGCTCGCCGGCCGGCCCGTCCATCCCCGCCTGATCCACGCTTACGGACTCGTCAAGCTGGCCTGCGCCCGCACCAACCAGGCTCTCGGGGCACTGCCGGCTGATGTGGCGGAGTCGGTCGTCAAAGCGTGCCAGGAGCTGGCTGCGGGCGACCTCGACCAGTGGGTGCCTGTCGACTCACTGCAAGGCGGTGCGGGCACGTCGACCAACATGAACATAAACGAGGTAATCGCCAACCGTGGCCTGCTGTTGGCCGGGCGGGCCGCGGGCGACTACGACGCGATCAGCCCGCATGCCCACGTCAACCTGCACCAATCGACGAACGACACCTATCCGACGGCGCTGCGGGTGGCGGCCATCGGAGCAGTGCGGGACCTCGAGCAGGCACTGGTAGCGCTGATCGAGAGCTTGCAGCGTAAGGAGCAGGCCCTGGCCCACGTGGTGAAGGTGGGGCGTACGCAACTGCAAGACGCGGTCCTGACCACACTGGGCCGGTCGATGGGGGCCTTTGCCGAGGCGTTTGGCCGAGACCGCTGGCGGGTATACAAATGCGAAGAGCGGCTGCGCGTAGTCAACCTCGGCGGGACAGCAATTGGCACTGGTCTGGCCGCGCCACGGGAGTACATCTTTCGCGTTG
>JANQGB010000790.1 GCA_028277545.1 Phycisphaerae bacterium
GGCAGCCCCTCCCGACCCTTCTGGACCGGGGCGTAGCGGCGCATGGAGACCTTGAACTTTTCGAGCTCGGTCCGGGCCGACTCGACCGTGACGGCCGGGCGCGAGATATCCTCGATGGGGCGCTCGAGGACTCCGGACCGGCTCTTCACACCGTCCGTGCTGTCAGGCGATTTCGGGTCGCGACCCCGCGCCGGAGATGGCCCGGGAAGCACGCTCTTGACCTGGTCATCATGGCGTGCCGCCGTCTGGTCCTGGTCTTTGGCGAGGGCGTCCCGCGGGCTCATCCGTTGTCTCCTGGACTGTTCGGTCAGTCCACCATGTAGGGGGTCAACAAGGCGCGAACTTGCCCGGTATCGACTTCCTTGCCGTCGTTGAGGCTGTCCAGGATACCGGCGATGACCTCCTTGGCTTCGCGGTTATGCCGTTCCTCCAGGAAGCCGTCAAACAGGTGGTCGCCGCCGGCGGCACGCGAGATTTCCTGCTCCTTGTTGTGCTCGTCGAGTTCGGTGAAGTAGACCACCCGGTACTGCCGACCGTAGCCTGCTTCCCGGTAAATCTCGAACATGATCCGATCCGATTGGGCCATGGCATTCCCCATCCGGCAGGATAGTGATCGTGCGAGAAACGGCACCGCGCCAACCGCACGTCAGGGTTGCGATGTTATACGGCGGGTGGCCCTTGCACCAGAGAAAAACCTGGAGGCAGAATGCAGAACACAGAATACAGGAGGCAGGCGACAGCGCGTCTGTGCAGTACGGGCCTGCGTCCCTGGAAAACTTGCCGGCTTGTTGATCAGACCTGTAGGACCTGCCGGTCGGCTATTCCTTGCTCCTTCCGCAGACTGCTCTCGAATGCCGCTACGCGGCGCTCGATTTCGCCACGCTGGCGGCTCTCGGCGATTAGTCTTTCGCGGCAGCGGGTCAGGAAGTACGCGATTGTCTCGATGCGTATCTTGATTGAGCCGGTCGGCTTGTTTTCGTCCACATCCTTGAAGCAGAAGTAGGGCGTACCCGAGCGCTCGATTATCTCCTCGATGGCGGTGTAGATGGGCGCGTCGTGCCCACACTTGAAGCTGGACAATTCCAGCGCCACGAGGTTAGGGTGCCGGGCGGTATATTTTGCCGCCCAGATCTTGCGGGAAGTGTTCTCGGAGTAGCTGTTCTTCCAGACGTCCTCGATGCTCAAGGGGTGGGCCAGGCTGCCTGCCGCCACCTCTTCGCCGAACAGGCGTTCGAGGATATCTTCATCGATGGGCAGCGAGTCCTGCGTGAAGACCGGGTAGCCCAGTTTCTGCAACTCCGCACATATCTCGTGGTTGACCCCCGGGTCGTTGTGATAGGGACGGGCCAGCAGCACCACACCGAGCCGCCGTTCTGCTTCCAACTGCTCCAGCATCTCACGCGCCGTGATGCGCAGCTTGCGGTCGTAACCGTCCATGGCCAGCAGACCCTGCTCGACGGCCCGCTGCGCTTCCTGCATAGAGAGACCGAGTTCAGCATGCCAGTCGTCGTACATCTGCCGGGCGCAAAGCGCAGGCTCGTCGAGATTAAGGAATGTCTTCTTGAAAGTGATGTCTCTCTCGGCGAAGAGATCACCTTCCTTGACGAAGGCGGCATGGGTTGCCTCGGCCGTGGCGACCACGGTGGGGCAGGCCCGGCTGGACTGCACGCCGTGCAGGAAGGTGGGGAAGGAATCCACCATGGGGAAGAAGATGTGGGTCAGCGGTTCCTTCACGTGACGCACGTAGAGCAGGTCGTGGACGTGGGGGATGCCCAGCTTGCTGGGGAAGCAGGGGTCTATGGCTCCGCGTTTGGCGCCGGCCTTGTACAACTCTTCGGAGGTGTAGTCGCTGAGGACCAGGTTCTTGAAGGGGACGCCCAGGCTCTGGAAGAAACCCAGGAAGAAAGGCATCTGCGAGTACATGTTGAGCACCCGCGGGAAGCCGATTCGTAGGGAGCGTCGTTTCTCCATCAGCCGGCGTCTGTGCTCGATTTCCTTGCGTTTGAGTACGTTGAAGGCGGTCACCCGCGGCAGGGGATCGGAGACCTCATCGACCGCCGGTTCCTTGAAGCACTCGCGGGCCGAAATCTCCACCAGGTTGGGGTCGGCTTTGCGGGCGGCGTCCAGACCTTTCTTGATCTCGCGCATGTCGTTGACATCTTCGACCGTGCCCTTCTCGCAGGTGGCGATGATCAGCCGCTGCTCGCCGGGGTTGAGCGGTACCTTCGACTTGCTTTTTGGCTTTCCGCCCGCGTCTGCACCGGCGTGTTTGGCCCGGGTGGGGTGCCCCGCTTCCGGGCCCGACTTGAGCATGTGGGTGGAGAGGTCGATCGTCGTTTCCTGCGCCGCCGGCACTTGGCTCTTAACGTCGATGAAGGTGCGCAGGCACTTGTTCTTGCAGAAGTAGCAGCGGGTAGCCTCGCTGCGGTTGGTGCGGTACTCGATCTGCCGAACGCGATCAATGCCGATGAAGCTGGTCTGCAGATCCTGCTCTGACCAGAGACGATGCGCCTCGATGGCACAGCCGATGGCGCCGCTTTCGCCGCAGTGCTGGTGGACGATGATCTCCGGGTTGAGGCCAGTGCCCACGAAGCGCGACTCGATGAAGTCGACCTGTGATTTCACGGCCGCAAGGTTGTGTTGGGTGCCGCCCTGTAGCACGAACCGCGTGCCCAGCTTGGCCAGGTTGGGAATCTGCGAAACGTAGAGCCAGATGTTCTTGGGCAGTACCGCCGCCAGGCCGGCCATGATCTCGTTGGGCTGCCAGCCCTGGCGCTGGAAGTCCACGATGTCCGACTGCATGAACACGGCGCAGCCGTAGCCGAATTCGGGCATGGCGTCGGCAGAGAAGGCGATGTCGGCGTAGTCCCGCACGTCGAAGCCGAAGCCGCCGGCGGTGGACTGCAGGAAGTACCCATTGCCCGCGCTGCACTGGGTGTTGAGTTTGAAGTCCTTTACGCGCCCGTCGTTGAGGATAATGAGCTTGATGTCCTGACCCCCGACGTCCACGATGACATCGGTGCCGGGATAGAAGTGCAGGCCGCTCTCGGTGTGGGCCACCGTCTCCACCAAAGCTACATCCGCGCCCAGCACATCCTTGAGGATATCCTTGGCGTAACCGGTAGTACCCACGCCGAGCACCTTCAGCGTGGCGTGCTGGTCGGTGATCTGCTTCTCCAGGAGATCGATGATCTCCATGGTGTCTTCAATGGGGTTGCCCTTGGAGAGCTGGTAGGCCTTGGCGATGACGTTGCGGTCCTTGTCGATCAGCACGCCCTTGGTCGAAGTGGAACCACCGTCTATACCGATGAAGGCCTCCACCGTGGTGTCGGCCTCTACGGCCGGGGCGCTCCAGGAGTCCTGCGTGTAGCGGTCCTTGAAGCGAGCCAGCTCGTCAGGATCGCGAGCCAGTCCGCGTTTGCCGGCCGCCAGCTTCTCGGCCGCCCGACCGTGCTCGACGTACCAGCGGAGCACTTCCGGTCCGCGATAGAGACCCAGATTGGCGTCGTCGGCCACCTCGATCTTGGCGAACTCCACCACGCCGATGGCGGCGAAGTACTGGGCGTTATCCGGAGTGATGATGTAATCCTCCGGGTCGCCGTCGGCGTCGGGCAGCGCTACGCCGCGCTCCTTCCACGTCACCGGAATGTTGCTCTTCCAGCAGTCGCGCATGCCCTTGATGTAGCAGTTAGGCCCGCCTAGCAGCAGCACTGTTGGGCGGAGCGTGTGGCCGCGGGTCAGCACCGAGAGGTTCTGCTGAATGATCGACTCGAAGAGGGACGCCATCAACTCGTCCGGAGGGACGCCCTGCTTCTGCAGGCCGTTGATGTCGGTCTCCGCGAAGACACCGCACTTGCCCGCCACCGGGTGAAGCTTGATCCCGCGGTAACCCATCTCGCAGAGTTGCTCAGGCGGGATCTTGAGCTTGGCGTTGATCTTGTCGATGACGGCGCCGGTTCCGCCGGCGCACTTGTCGTTCATCGAGGGAATTTTCTTCTTCTTGCCGGTCTCTTCGTCCTCCTTGAAGACGATGATCTTGGCGTCCTGGCCGCCCAGTTCGACCACGCTCTGTACCTCGGGGTACAGCTTCTCCACTGCCAGCGAAACCGCGTTGACCTCTTGCACGAACTTCCCGCCCAGGTGGGGGACCAGGGCTGCTCCGCCCGACCCGGTAACAAACAGGCGGAACGCATTGCGCGGCACCTTGGGCAGGGCCTCCTCGATCATGCCCAGGAATTCGAGCACCTTCTCGGGCTGCCGCGTGTCGTGCCGCTGGTAGTCCTTCCAGAGAATCTCGTCGGTGACCGGATCGACCACCACCGCCTTGACCGTAGTCGAGCCGACATCCAGCCCGATCATCAGGCCTTGGGGGAAGTGCTCCGTCCCGGCGAAAGGCTGGCAGTCCGCCTGCGGCTTCTTCTGACTCGCCGAGAGTGACGTGATGTTTAGCTGTATCAGTTCCGCTTGTTGCGGGTCCGCCCCGTGCTGGCAGCTACTCTGGCCCGCTGGCGGGGTGTTGCCGGTATCGTTGGGTGCTATCAACTTTGCGTCTCCCTATCGTGTCCGCCCATGCTTGATCTGCTTAGCGCACCATCAGGCGCGGCGGACTGGGGCAGTTGTCAAGCGCTCTGGGTCGCGGGCTCGGCGGCCGTTTCCGTCTGCGCCGCCTGCCATCCGTCGCGGTTCATTTGGGATCCTACGTACAGCACGAAGTTGGCTGCCCGCCCGACCACTCCTTCAGTGTGAGGAACCTGCAGCAGCGGTCTGCGCAGGTCGCGCTGGCTGGCGACGTACTCCCGAATCTGCTCGATCGTATAACCGGTCCGTGCCACGCAGGCCTTGAACTCCTCCTTGCACTTGACCTTGGCCTCGCCCAGCGCCATCTGCGTGCGGGAGTGGGCGTTGATGTCGCCTTCGCCCGAGGTCTCGATGGGCAGGAAGATCATGTCGGGATACTGTGCCACCACGGCCGCCTGGGCTCCGTCCGATTGCGTCGAGGGCATGCACCCGAAGGGCTTGAGTGACAGGACCATGTGGCAGAGGCCCTTGTTGCAGTAGTAGATGTTTTTGGCCACCTCGAGGTGGCCCTCGCCGCCGCCGGCCCGCGAGTTGTAGTAGGGGTGACCCATGCGTACCAGCTCGGGCTGGTTGGCCAGGTTGTGGGCCGTTCCGCCCAGTGCCAGGCGCAGGCGTTCGTATTCGCGATCGATGACCTTGTCCGCCAGCCCGAACATGAGCATGGATTTGCGGAAGCGCTTCTCGGCCTGCCAGCGCTTGCCCACCTGCCATTTGCCGGGCTGGGGCTCTCCCTCTGCCAGGCCACGGCGGTCGCGGCTTTCGTTGCGGGCCTGGTTGAGCATGTAGGCGATCCAGGTGGCCACCGGCTCGACCAGCACCTCGGCCCCCTCGCCTTCCAGGAAGGGGAACATGTTGAAGTTGCCGTCGCCTTCGGTGGTCTGGGCCCAGAACTCGCCGGTGATCTTCACCACTGGCTTGGGACGGGTGTAGTCTACTTCCACTTCTTCTTCGATGATGCGGGCGCACTCGGCAAAGGCGTCGGTGTAGTACGAACCGCGCAACTGGTCGAGGAACTTGGCCGCCTCGTCCGGGCTGCTGACCGGGGCGACCTTGGCCAGCAGCGCTGACAGGGCCCCGCCGTGGATCTGGTCGTAGTTCTTGGCTCTGAGCCTGTCCTGACACAATTCGAGACACCTGGCCAGGGCCCGGTCGGTGGCGCCCGGCTCGACTTCATAGGGGCGGATGTGGTAGGCCACTTCGTTGAGCAGGTCGCCCATGAACATGGCGTTGACCAGGGACAGGAAGAAGTTCAGGTTGAACTCCAGTCCCGCCTCGAAATCCGACTGATCCAGTCCGCCACCCTGCTGGAAGAGCAGCACGCGGAAGCCGTCGAAGCCGCTGTTGCGCAAGGCCAGGCGATACTCGGCCTCGTACATCCCGAAGCGGCACGGACCGCAGGCACCCGCGGTAATGAAGACGTAATCATCCAGTATTTTCTCGGCGGTCAGGCCCTCGTCGTCGCGCAGTCTCTTGAGGTGATTGACCAGCGCCCCGACGGTGAAGTAGGTCGGGTTGCACTGCCCGTTGTTGCCGTACTCCTTGCCGGCCTGGAAATCCGCCTTGGTGGGAGTGGGCACGATGCCAACCTTGTAGCCCAGACCTTCCAGCCCGGCGTAGAGCAGCTCTTCGTGACGCATGGTCAGCCCGCCGAACAGGACCGTGACCCGGTCCCGCTCGTCGCGGGTGAAGTGCCGCTCCGGCGGTCGTTTGAAGTGTTCGGTTACACCGTCCTCCAGTCCTGCCTCCTGCAGCAGTTGCCGGCGATAGTCCTGCACCTGCCCGTCCAGCAGAGGTAGTGCCACATCCTTGACAGTGTCCAATCCCGCAGCCCGCGAAGCCGTGGACATGGGAGCGCTCCTTTTTCTTGTCTCGGTTTGAGGTGTACTCCGGCCAATCAAAAAGTATTGCCCGCGGAGACCGAATTCAAGAGATAATTCGGCAATTTGACGTAGAGAGGCGCTTACTTACTAATAGCGGAGATAAACCGGGCGCGGCGTTCATGAGAGCAGTTCCGTGTCACTATCAAGCCGCTCGTGCCGACTTCGGTCGGCAAGCGCGGCTCTTCCGTTCCCCCGGCAGTCCCTCAACTGAGAGCCAGTGGCGTCATCGCAACTTGCGGGCGACGCGAGATCGGCGAGTGGCACCGACTTGGGTCAGAGGTGAAGACTCTGCGTCAAGCAGCCCGCCGACGAGAGGGCCGTGGGTGGCCGAGGCTTGCAATGCTCTGGGCGCGGCCGTAGCATGCCGAGCGGCGCAGCGGGCAATTGAGTATCCACCGGCGGCCGGCCGGTTTGGCGTGCCCGAGTGTTCTGAGACAAATCGATTCATCCGGCTTAAGACGCCGGACTGAGCGAAAAGACGCGGAACGGTAGTTCGACTTTCAGGTTGGTGGCCGGGAATGGGCTCGACACCTGCCGGGAGAGCCGTTTGTCGGTGTGCGGGGAGGCGACCCCGCACGCGTAGCGATCGCGCGGCCACGGAGTTTGACATTCCAGTTACGCTCAGCGTGGACGCTGGGACAGCACGACCAGGAGGAATCGAGATGGAAACGACGAATCTACTGCACTCTCGTAAACTGCACGTGGTGTGGCTGATGCTGGGTCTGGCGGTCGGCCTGTCACCGGCCGTGGGGCAGGAACTGCCGC
>JANQGB010000972.1 GCA_028277545.1 Phycisphaerae bacterium
TGCTCGACGGCCGCAGTGCTGGTGACGCAGATCAGGATGATATCGGCGGCCTCGGCGAGCGCCGCCGGTGAGGCCGCGGTCCATCAACTGGACCAGTATCGACGGCACCGAGTACCAGACGTTGATGCGCTGGGTCTCGATCCATTCCGCGAGCGATGCCGGGAAGAGTGACATCCCGTCAGGCACCAGTACCACGGTTGCCTGCGCCAGCGACGCGACGTACAGATCGAAGATAGACAGGTCAAAATGGAAGGGCGCGTGGCTGCTCAAGCGGTCGTCTGCCCGCACCTCAACCGCCTCGCGAGCCCACTCAACGAACGCCAAGGCGTTGCGGTGTGAGATCATGACGCCTTTAGGCTCGCCCGTGCTGCCGGAGGTGTAGAGAATATAGGCCAGATCGTCGGCCGCTACGCCGACGGGCTGTCGCAGGGCGTCGCGGCGCGCCAGGTCGCCCCAGGCGACGACCGGCAGTGCTACCTTGGAGGCCACTTTATCCGGTACCGCCTCAGCATCGACCAGGATGATGCGCTCCAGGCAGGAGTCACCCAACTCATTGCCCAGCCGCAGGACCTGCGCCTGGCAGGTTACCAGCAGCCTCATCCCGCAGTTGCGGATCATGTACGCCAGCCGCGCAGGGCGGGCCGCCACGTCCAGCGGCACGTATGCTCCACCGGACCACATGATGCCATAGAGGCTGGCTACTGCATCGTTGCTCTTGGGCAGGCAGTCACCCACCCGGTCGCCGCGCTCGCCGCCGGCGGCACACAACTCTGCCGCCAGGACACCGGCCCGTTCAGCAAGTTCGGCGTAGGTCAGCGATCCGCGGGCATCCTCCACCGCAGGATGCTCTCCTCGAGAGGCGGCCGCGTCGGCCAATAGGTTGGATAGCAGTTCAGCCATGTATCGGCACCTAGTTGCTCGTCTTGCGTTCGACGTACGACGTCAGGGCGTTGAGGCTCTCGAAGTTCTCCGGCACGATGTCCAGGTCGCCCACCTCGATCCCGAAGTTGGACTCCAGGAACGATACCAACTGGTGCAAACCGACCGAGTCGACCAATCCGCCCGGCCCCATCAGGACGTCGTCCGGCTCCGGCATGCGATCACTGTCGTTGTAGAGCATCTCGCGGCAAATGAACTCTGAGATTGCTTCCTGGGCTTTCATGGCTGTCGAATCCTCACCTCACTCGAATCCGCCGGACCAAGTCCGGCTCATCTTGCCTGCACCGCCTGCCGCGTTCCGGCGACGACGGAGACCGCTGATTCATCTTCCCCCGGCCTGGGCGCGTGGTAGCTTCCTTCATCTGTCTTCAATGCCCGCGCCGCATAGTGCAGCTTGCCGTTCTCTTTCTCTTCCACGTCCAGACGGCGCCAGGTCCACCAGGCCCACGGATACCGGCGGACGTAGTCTTCGAATATCCGGGTGTACGCCAGTATGCAGTTGTCGACGACCTGGGGCGTGTCCTCTTTGCAGTAGATGGGCTCGTGAAGAATCATCCGGTGGCGGGTCAAGCCCTCATGCAGGGCGTAGACGGGCACGATGGGGGCGCCGGCGTGGGCAGCCAGTCTGGCCAGCCCGCGCGGGAAGGACATGGTTCCCTCACAGAAGGGCAGGTCGACGAAGTCTGTCCCCATCATACCGTCGGCATTGACACCCAACATGCCGTTGCCACCCAGATGCTTCATCAGGGTCCGGAAAGCGACCAGGGGGCGGTGG
>JANQGB010001174.1 GCA_028277545.1 Phycisphaerae bacterium
CGGCAGGCGGACGGTGATGTCGTACTCTTCGTTGAACTGGCGGTAGATGCCCACCTTCTGTCCGTAAATGGCGGTCCGGAGGTAATTGCCGATCACCCGGCTGGTGGTGCCGAGCATCATCGCCCGGCGACGGTCCACCTGGAACGGCAACTCGGGCTTGGTCGCCTCCAGGTCCGAGCGAAGGTTCACCAGCCCCGGCACGCTGGCGATCATCCGCTTGGTCCTCTCGGCGATCCTCTCCAACTCGTTGAAATCCTCGCCGATGATCCGTACCGTCACGGCCGCACCGGTCGGTGGGCCCTCCTCCTGCTTCTCGACCTTGATCTCGGCGCCGGGAAGGTCGGCGATCGCCTGGCGAATCTCCTTCAGCGCGTCCTCCGAGGAGCGCGGGCGGTCCTCGAAATCGTGGAAGATCAGGTTGATGTTGGCGGTGTTCGGTCCACCGGCCGAGCTGCTGAAGATATTGCCGCTCTCGCCGGCCGAGCCGACGTTGGCGATGACGTGCTTCAGGTCGGCCTGGAAGGGCGCCAGCCTCGCCTCGGCCGCTCGGGCGAGTTGGTCGGTCGCGTCCAGGGCCGTGCCCTGCGGGCAGCGGATGTTGATCACCGCCTGGCGCGGGTCGATCTCGGGAAACAGTTCCACCCCTTCGCCGCGCTTGCCGTAGATCCCGCACAGCGCCACCAACAGCAGCAGCGCCAGCCAGATCGTCGTTCCCGCGTGCCGGACCGATTGGCTCAACAGCTTGCGGTAGGCCCGGACGAACAGATGGTCGCCGCCTTCGTGGCTCAGGCCCCCGCCGACGGCGGCGCAGAGCGTCGGGCTGATCACCAGGGCGGTGAACAGCGAGCTGACGAGAGTGATGATGACGGTGATCGGCAGGTACTTCATGAACTCGCCCATCATCCCCGGCCAGAACGCCATCGGCGCGAACGCCGCCACCGTCGTCCCCGTCGAGGTGATCACCGGCCAGGCGACCTCCGCGGCCCCCGCCTTGGCCGCCGAGATGCGCCCGTAGCCCATCTGCCGGTGACGGAAGATGTTCTCCACGATCACGATGGCGTTGTCGACCAGCATCCCCAGCGCCAGGATCAGGCTGAACAGCACCATCATGTTCAGGGTGTAGCCGATGATCTTGATCACCGCCAGGGAGATCAGCATCGACATGGGGATCGCCAGCGCCACGATCAGGCTCGTTCGCGAGCCCATGAACATCACCAGCACCAGCACCACCAGCACCAGCCCGCTCAGGACGTTGTTCTCCAGGTCCGAGACCATCATTCGGATGTCGTCGGCCTGGTCCAGCGTCGGTTCCATCTCCACGTTCAGCGGGGCCAGTTTGCGGGCCTCGGCGAGAATGACCCCGACGCGCTTGGAGACGTCCACGATGTTCGCCCCCAGCCGCTTGCGGATGGAAAGGGTGATCGCCTCCTGCCCGTCCAAGCGGGCGTAGCTTTCCCGATCCTTGAAGGTGTCCACGACGGTGGCGACGTCGGAGAGGTAGATGGCCTTGCCGTCGCGCATGGTCAGGGGCAGGTGGTCCACTTCCTCGGGCCTGTCGAACTCGGCCGGCAGGCGGACGTTGAACTTCGTCCCCTGCGTCTCCAGCCCGCCGGCGGAGACGTTGACGTTTTCGGATGGGATCAGCTCCAGCAGTTCCGGCACGGTCAGCCCGTAGGCGGCCACCCGGTCCGGGTCGATTTCCAGGCGGATCTCCCGCTCCAGCCCGCCCAGCACGTCCACGCCCAGCACGCCGGGAAGGGCCTCGATCTCGTCCTCCAGCCTCTCGCCGATCGCCTTGAGCCTCACCGGCGAAATGGGGCCGGAGATGCTGACGATCACGATGGGCATCTCCGCGAAGTTGATCTCCTTGATGATCGGCTCCTCGGCCTCCAGGGGCAGCCCGGCCTTGGCCAGGTCCACCTTGTCGCGGACGTGCTGGAGGGCGTCGTCGATCAGCACGTCCGGCATGAACTCCACCGCGATCACGCTGAGGCCCTCGGTGCTGGTGGAGGTGATCTCCTTGAGCCCCTTCAGGCCCGCCAGCTCCTTTTCGATCTTCATCGTCGGTGACGATGAAGATCGA
>JANQGB010001217.1 GCA_028277545.1 Phycisphaerae bacterium
CCGCACTGGGCGTATCGTCCTTGTACTGCTCGAAGTTCTTCCGGAACATCCCGGCGAGCTTCTCGGCCTGACGGTCGTAGGCCTCGCCGTCAGCCCAGGTCTTGCGTGGCTGCATCACGTCCGACGGCACTCCCGGCGCCGAGGTCGGCACCTCGAAGCCGAAGGTCGGATCGACGTAGGTCTCCACGTTGTCCAGCGACCCGTCCAGGGCGGCGTTCAACAGTGCCCTGGTGACGCTGATCTTCATGCGTGAGCCCACGCCGTAGGGCCCGCCGCTCCAGCCCGTGTTGACCAGCCAGCAGGAGGCACGGTGCTCGGTGAGCTTCTCGGCCAGCAGTTTGGCATAGGCCGACGGGTGCCGCACCATGAAGGGGGCTCCGAAGCAGGCACTGAAGGTGGCCGTGGGCTCGGTGACGCCGGCCTCGGTGCCGGCAACCTTGGCCGTGTAGCCACTGATAAAGTGATACATGGCCTGGTCGGGCGTCAGCTTGGCGATGGGTGGCAGCACACCGAAGGCGTCGGCGGTTAGCATGACCACGTTTCGCGGATGTCCCGCCGTGCCGCTGGGCACAATGCCGGGGATGTGCGTCAACGGGTAGCTGGCCCGGGTGTTCTCGGTGATGCTGGAGTCGTCCAGATCAAGAAGACCCGTGGCCGGGTCAGAGGCCACGTTCTCCAGAATGGTGCCGAACCGCCGGGTACACTCGTAGATCTCCGGCTCGGATTCCTCGGAGAGGTTGATGACTTTGGCGTAACAGCCGCCCTCGAAGTTGAAGACGCCATCATCGGACCAGCCGTGCTCGTCATCGCCGATGAGCAGCCGCTTCGGATCTGTGGACAGCGTGGTCTTGCCCGTACCGGACAGGCCGAAGAAGACGGCCACGTCGTCGGGGTTGTCCTTGGCTATGTTGGCTGAACAGTGCATCGAGAGGATGCCCTTACCCGGCAGGAGGTAGTTCAGCACGCTAAAGATGGACTTCTTGATCTCTCCGGCGTAGGCGGTGCCGCCGATCAGAATCAGACGGCGGCTCAGGTTCACCGCCACGAAAGTGCCACTGCGGGTCTTATCTTCGTCCGGATCGGCGTGGAAGTTGGGGCATTGCAGGACCGTGAACTCCGGCTTGAAGTTCTTGAACGACTCCCCGTCGCGCGGCTGCTGGATAAACATGTTGCGGGCGAAGAGGTTGTGCCAGGCGAACTCGTTGACCACTCGAACCGGCAGGCGGTAGCGCGGGTCGGCTCCGGCGTAAGCATCCTGCACAAACACCTTCTTGCCGCGCAGGTACGAGCACATGCGCTTGTGCAGGTTATCAAAGCGGTCCTCCGCGTACTTCACGTTGATCTTGCCCCACCAGATGTCAGCGCTGGTGTCCGGCTCGTCAACGATGTACTTGTCCTTGGCGGCTCGGCCGGTGTGCTGGCCCATGCGAACCAGCAACGGCCCGAGGTGGGCGATGTGCGCCTCGCCCTGGCGAATGGCGCTCTCATAGAGCGCGGGCGTCGACCGGTTCCAGTAGACGCCGCCGAGGTTGGTCAGGCCGATATGGTCCAGGCCATAGTCGCAGGCCAGATCAGACATTTCCATGATTCTTCCTTTCAAAGGCACTCCAGAGCCATGATCGTCAGATCATCCACAGGCCATTCGGACCGTGGCGTCGTCTCTACGCGATCTGTTATTTCACTTAGACAATCGGTAACGCTCTCCGTCGCCAGACGCGCGTACCACGGTGTGTCCGGCAACGCATCGTAGGGAGCGTCGTGTGTTCGTTCCAACAGAAGGGCATCGAGGCCGTCGGTGTGGAATACTACTACATCTCCTGATTCCAGTGCCAGTTCGGCGCACTCCAACCGGCAACAGGGTTCAACACCGAGCAGCATACCCTCACTGTGAAGCTGCTGCGGCGGCTGACCAGGTCGAATCAGTATCGGGAGCGGGGCGCCGCCTCGCGCCCAGGACAGCGTCCGAGTTTCCTCCTCGTAGATTGCGTACAAGCCCGTCACAAACTGACAGTGTGTCAGGTCGGCGTCGAGAATCTCGCGGTTCAGGCTCTCGAGCACTTCGTTGGGCGGCAGGATGCGGTAGGCGCCCTGGTAGGCCTCCTTGCCGCGCATGATCCGCTTGATGAACATGGTCAACAGTGCCGCCGGAATTCCGTGCCCCGTTGCGTCGGCGCAGGATAAGGCGACGTGACTTTCATCGAGTCGTACGACATCGTAGATGTCGCCGCTGACACAGTCCGCCGGGCGATACACGGTGTGCAGGTTGGCCGCGTGAATCTGCGGCAGCGGGTCCGGCAACAGGTCGCGCTGCAACTGGCTCGCCAGCCGCAATTGCTCGTCGAGTTCGTGAACGTCTTCCGCGTCTCGTACGTGTTGCTGCCGCAACTCGGCCAATTCGTGGCGCAACGTGTTCAGCGGCTGCTGCAGGGCGCACATGGTCGTCAGCCGCCCGGCCAGTTCGTCGGCGGACAGCCCGCTGGCGAAACCTATCGGTTGGGCGCTCGACGGCGGTCGGGCACGCATCGCCTCCCCCGGTGACGCGGTGAGCACCAGCGTCGCGCAGGGGCTGCTGCCCCAGGTACGGTACAGGGGGTCGAGCCTCCGGCCAGCGCCGGCCGGCGTCCTGGAGGTCACCACCAGCCGGGCATCAGCCGGGGCGGTGGAAGGTGAGCGGATCTCGCTATCCAGTTGACTCAGCCGGACTCCGGCGCCGATGCGCCGTAACGCCGCTGCGATTTCCGGGGGCACCACCGGCTCGTCCAGCAAGACGTGAATCTGCGGTTGGGCCACGTTCGAGTCCTCCGTCGCCGGAGCCATAGAAAGGTGATCCGGCCCCGTACAGCGCCCGGCTCCGTGATTATGTTTCGGATACGGAATTGCCCAACTTAACTCTGAGACCGATAAATGAGTAGCATTCGAGCGAGATCGGGCAGAATCGAGGTGTGAATCGGCTATTTGCCGGTCAACTCGATTCCGCGATTCCAATCTGGAGGTGGTGGGGATTCGCGAAATCGCTCGATTTGTGTGCGGTATAGCACTTGAGCCGGATCATCCGGGCGCAGGGCAGCGCATGAATCGAGGCAGGCGAGTGCGTCATCCCAGCGCCGGTGCTGATAGGCGTCCACAATCCGACCAAAGGCCTCCGCATATCGGAGTCGTTCGCCGTCGACCGCGCCGGCAGAGCCCATCAACTCATACACCGGCAGGGCCTGTTGCTTACCCACCACCTGGAGCCGCCCCAGGGGGCGCAGGGCGAAGCCTTCGTCAAGCCTGGCTCTGGTGGGATCTGAGACCATGATCCGGGTACCGAACACCTTGTTGGCCGGCTCCAGCCGGGCGGCCAGGTTCACCGCGTCGCCGATGCAGGTGTAATCCAGTTTGTTCACGCTGCCGTAGTCACCGACGAAGACCGTGCCGCTGTTGATCCCGATACGCATCTCCAGGGCCGCCACGTCCGCCGCCATGGCGCCGCCGGCGTACCGCTCCTTGAGGCGTTCCAGTGCCGCCAGGCTCTCGATAGCGGCGTTACAGGCGGCTCGGGCATGGTCGGGGCAGGCCAGAATCGGCGGATTGAAGAAGGCGAAGATGCCGTCGCCCATGAACTTGTTGATTATCGCCCGGTGCGCTATCAGCACCTCAGACATTACCTCGAGATACGGATTGAGGATCTCCCGGGTGCGGGCAGCGCCGAGGCGCTCGCTGATGGCGGTAAAACCGCGCAGGTCGCTGAAGAAGCAGGTGACCTCGACCGGGCACGGGGTCAGGTCCTGGAGTTCCGCGTCTTCGGCGATCTGGGCCGCGACAGCCGGCGAGGTGTACTGGGCCAAGGCCTTGGAGAACTGTCGC
>JANQGB010001227.1 GCA_028277545.1 Phycisphaerae bacterium
TGGCGCTATGCCCGGCACCTGTACACCGGACCGGGCATCTACCTGAACGATTTCGAGGATAGCATCAGCCAGATGCAATACGCCCTGGACGCCGGCGCTGACGGGCTCTCAACCTATTCGTACGCCAGCACGGGAGGCGGACCCTCCTGGTACGCGTACGTAGCGGAGCAGGTTTTCACAGAGCCGGTCCCGGTTCCGGACATGCCCTGGCGCGACCCGTCGACCGCGGCGGCCGGCACGGTTTACGGCCGAGTGGCAGATGGAGTCACCGGAGTACCCATCGATGACGCCCTGATGCTGATCGACGGAGAGCCGTCCGGCATACGCACGGATGGGAACGGCCTGTACGTGCTCACTCAACTGCCGGCCAGCGCCGATGGTGCGACCTATGCGATCGGCGCCTCGTCCGGCGAGTATGCCGATGTTGTTCGGCCGGCGGTGTTGGCTGAGCCAGCCGGATTCACCCAGGCCAACCTGGCACTCGGAATCTGGCAGCCGGGGGACTACGACGTCGATGGTGATGTTGACCTCGACGACTACGCGCAACTGGCGCCCTGCCTGACCGGTCCCGGCGCCGGCACCCCACCGGCCGGGTGCGATCTGCTTGACTCTGATCTGGACGGCGACATCGATCTGACTGACCTGCGGCTCTTCCAGACTTCCTTCGCGCCATAGGCTGCCGCGTTGGCGACCGGCTGACCAGGGCTGGGCCGACTTTGGCGCGGCGGACAACTCCCGCTCCCGGCGTATGTTCAACACCCGCCCGCGGCCTGCCGGAACGCGAGGCGAGTGAGCCCCCATTACTACCGGCGGAACGGATCGCCCGGCCTCCCGTCTGCAACTCGGGCCGGCAAGGTGCTCCGCTCTGTAAGTTGGGCGGGAGAGTGTTTGGCGGCTGCTGCCTATCAAGAGCCGGAGTTCGCCTTGCCGGTCTGCCGGCCCCAGGAATGCCCGCTCTGCGGGGACTTGGCCTTCTTGAGAATGCTCTCGTAGTCGGGATAGCCGCCCTTCCGGGCGAAAGCCTCGAACATCACCAGGCGGCGGTCGAAGGTCACCCCTATCGCCTCGGCGTCGTTGTAGTCGCTGGCGATGAAGCCGCCCGCTTCGGTTCCGTACGACTCGAGCAAATGATGAGCCTCTGCCTGTATCTCGCCATAGGTACCGCGCGGCAGGGTGTTCTGGGTGTCCACAATGGCCTCGAAGCACACACGTCCCCGGTACCGCGAGCCGAACTCATCGATGCCGACGGTGTTGGGCTGCTGATTGTTGATGACTTCCAGACCTGCGTCGATGAGGTCTTCGAGGATGTCGTTAATTCGGCCGCAGGAGTGCATCCAGGTGTGACAACCTGCCGCCTTGATCTTCTCAAACCACTTGCGGTAGGCGGGCTTGAAGAACTGAGCGAAAGTGTCCGGGCTGACGAAGGCCTGATCCTGCGATCCCCAATCGTCTGCCATGGCCGCCGCGTGAATTCGATCTCCGGCGATGCTCAGGCAGTTGTCAAAGACGCGCAAGTGGTGTTCGAGTACGCGCTCAATAAGCTCGCCCGTGGCCTCCGGCTCTACGTAGAAATCCAGCAGGGCGTTCTCCATGCCGCGCAGCATGTGCAGCCGTTCCCAGATGCCCTGGCCGAAGCAGAACATGCAGAAACGATCCTCCGCTCCGTCCAACTGCTCGGCGAAACCGCGATAACGGACCGGATCGTCCGGATCAGGCCAGCGGTAGTCCCTGAGTTGCGACCAGTCCTTCAGCGGATGTTCCACCACCTGACCTGTGTTGGAGACCTCGGTGCGGGCCCACAGACAACCCCACTCATCGCGCGTGGCGTCTTCGGCGGACCAGGACCAGCCGGTAGGGTCGTCGGTCCAGACGTCATAGCAATCGTTCACGCCCACCACGTCGAACTTCATCGGGATTCGTGGAGGGCTGTTGAATGTAATGGCTCGCTCGACGATTTCCTTGCGTTCCATAGCGCTGGTCACACTCCCCGATGGTACCGCCAGGCATCAGAACCTCAGTCGTATCGTCCGATCTCGCGAACGTAGGCCAGGAGCGACTGGTATGTCTCCAGCGTCACCCCCGGCGGGATGGAATGATCGGAGTGGCAGACATAGCCGTAATAGGGCATGGTCGCTTCGAGCTTGGACCGGGCCTCCTCTCGAACGAGGTCCAGGTCGTTGGTGCTGAGCACGTTGACGTTCATGTTGCCAACGAAGCCCACTCGCCGGCCATACTGCGGAGCCAGCTTCCGCACATCCATGTTGGCGTTGTTCTCCAGTGGATTGACGGCACAGACGCCCGCCTGCAGGAGGTCGTCAAGCACCAGGCGGATATCCCCGTCCGAGTGATATACCACGGGCATGTTCCGCCGGGCGAACTCGTCGAAGAGCCGCTTGTGATAGGGCTGGAGAAACTCCCGGTAGTGTTCCGGGCTCATGAACGGACCGTTCTTGTAGGCGATGTCGCCATAGATGAAGGCGCCGTCGCAGACCATGCCTTCCGCTTCAGCCATGTGGAACAGCTCGATAGCGACGTTGGTGTACGTGTCGAAGATGTCGTGGATCCACTCGGGCCGGTCGAGCATGGCCATGAGCATCATCTCGTGCCCCAGCACGTCCTTGATCATCTCGAAGGGCTCGACCGTGCCGTAACAGACGAAGCGCTCGGCGCGGCGGGCTCGGTGATAGAGTGGCCAGAACTCGTTCCAGCGAATCCGTTCGCGGGAGGCGGTCAGCAGCGGTTTCACCTGCTCCCACCTCTGGGGCGTGCTAATCCCGAACCCAACGTGCTCCGGCGTGCCCATCTTGTGTTTCCACCAGCGCAGCTCCGCCCAGTTGCCGTCGCGCTGAAGCACCCACTCATCACTCTCTTCGAGAGTCTTGGCATCAACCAGCCGGAGCCGGTAGTCCGGCCAGGCTACCTCGACGATGTCCATGCCGAAGTATTCCGACAGCGTCCCGTGGCGGTTGCTCCAGGCGTTGGCGTTGCTCCAGTTCGTGCCCGGCGGAAACTCCTGGCCTATCTGCCGGCGAAAATCGGCCTGAACTTCAAACCAGAACTGGTCGTAGAGGGGAACGCGGTCGGGCTGCTGGCGGGCCAGTGTGCGGGCAACGCGTTCGCGGGAAGTCATGGCAGCCATCGGATCTCCCTGACGTCGTTTCCAGAGTATTTGCAGCCGAGCACACGCGACGCCCGAACTTCACGGTCAGATAGTCCGTCTCCACAGAGCGAATTATAGTCGTTGGACCCGTCTCGATACCAGCCGGTGGTTGCGTCGATGGGAGCGGGTTGTGAGTGTGCCGGGCATGAGAGCGTCGTATGGGCGTCTCACCGAACTGGCCAACAGCCAGTGCCCGCGAGATTCCGGTGGCCGAGGCATGACGGACGAGACTCAAAACTGTACGCTTGGTGTGCTTAGAACAACATAGCGGGGGCGATGCGTCGTGTACGAACATCTACCAACCGGCTGGAATACCTGGGATTACCGGGGATTCAATCGTCTGGTCCACCTAGATAGTGGCCGGACGACGATCAGCATCCAGTATGCGATCTGGGACGAGACTGTACCTCCACCCAGCGAGGACAGTAAGCGGCTCGGCGAGTTGTACGAGAACCTCCGCTGGGACCACGCCCGGCGGATCGGGCCGCACGGGCCGCTGGGCCTGCCAGCCCGGCTGGAATTTGAAGTCGGCCAGGCGTTGTTTCTGGTGGAGGCAGTGGCGGAGGGCGAAGGCCTGCGCTTGACCGTCGAGCCGCTGGCTGAGACTCACATGCGCGTCGCCTTCCTGTTCCTCGCGCCGGACGGCGAGGCGCTGGAGGTCGAGTCGGAAACGACGGGGGTGTTCGCGCAGTGGGCGGTGGAGCTTCAGGGGGCGACCTGGCCAGGTGATTACTTTCTTAGCGTAGCCGCCCCATACGCTGTGTCCCTCCCGGGGCAGGCGGCGACGCTTCGGGCCTTCCCGAGCACGGCTGGTGCCGCAACACGCGACCCACACGGATCGGTCCAACCCAACCAGCATACCGCTCTCCGAGGTGGCGGCGCGCTGGCGGATGCCCCGGAGGCGATGAGCCAGGCGCTAAACTGGAACACCCTGTATGACTCGCGTCGGCGACTGTTGGCCTCTCCGGTCAGCCGAGACTGGTGTATCGACTGGCGGGGGCCGATCATCTTCGGCTGGGATTCGTTCTTTGCCGGCCTGATGGCGTCGTGCGAGTCGCAAGAACTGTCTCGGGCCAACGTCGAAAGCGCCCTGGCCGGCGTGGACCAACTAGGCTTCGTACCCAACTACTTCATGTCCCACGGTGCCGCCTCCCTCGATAGATCGATGCCCAGCCTGGGTGCGTACTTCATCTGGAAGGCAGAGCAACCACGACCCGACCACGACTGGCTGGCCCGGGTATACCCACGCCTGCGCCAATGGCACCAGTTCTGGCCTCGCAATCGAGACGGCAAAGGTGACGGATTGCTGTCATGGGGCTCGAACTCCAAGCCGCATTATAACTTTCCGCAACTGCTGCCCTACAACCCATCTTTACAGCACACCGCCAAGTGCGCCATGTACGAGTCCGGCCTGGACAACTCGCCCATGTACGACGACGTCGCCTTCAACTCCCAGGCCGGCACGCTCGAACTGTACGACGTGGGGTTGAGTTCCTACTACGCGATGGACTGCGAGGCGTTGGCCGCCATGGCCGAGACGCTGGGCAAGGCGGAGGATGCCGCCGCCTATCGCGACGAATACGAAGCCATGAAACGCCGGATTAACGAGGTTCTGTGGGACGAGCAGCAGGGCCTGTACGTCAACCGCCACTGGGACGGGCGGCTGTCTAATCGCCGGTCACCCACGTCGTTTTTTCCGCTGACAGCCGGCGTCGCCGAACCTGCGCAGGCCCGGCGTATGATTGAGCAACACCTCCTCAACGACCAGGAGTTCTGGGGCGCGCACGTGATCCCGTCAATCGCCCGCGACGACCCGGCGTATGCCGACAACGACTACTGGCGTGGGCGAATCTGGGGTCCGTTCAACTGCCTGGTGGCCGAGGGGTTGCGTCGCTACCGGTTCGATGACGTGGCCGCGGAGCTGGCCGGGCGCGGATTGGACATGTTCCTGCGCAACTGGCGCGAGGACGGCGGTGTCTACGAGAACTACAACGCCGATACCGGCCGCGGCGCCGACGTCTGGAACGCAGCCCGGCTGTATCACTGGGGCGGTCTGCTGGCCTTGATTGCCATCCAGGAGTTGATCGACTCGGAGCCGTCCGGCTATGTGCGGTTCGGCTCGGTTACATTTCCGGATGCCGTCATACGCGGATGCCTCCTGGGCGGCGACACCTACGACGTCCACCTGGACGAGGGCGTCCGTGTCCTCCGGAACGACAAGCCGCTTCTCACCTGCACGACCAGGGCTATTATCCGAACGCCGGTGCGGGCTCCCGAAACAGAGCCCCTCCAGATCGAAGCGCGGAAGTCAGGCCGGCTTATCTGGCACGACTCCGGTCAAACTGGTCCGCACGACGGACCCTACCCACTCGCCGGCCAGAGCGACAGGGAGCCTTCGCGCCCGGCGGTCATAGGTGGAAGCCGGCTGATACAACCGCAA
>JANQGB010001248.1 GCA_028277545.1 Phycisphaerae bacterium
AGCCGTCACGTCGAAAGCCAGTCGCTCGATGGTGCCGCAGCGGGGCTCGACGTTGTCGCCCGTGTATCGGGAGCCGTCACCTATGCCCAGCTCGACGCAGAACTCGCCGGCTGTTCCATGCGTTCGACAACTTCTCCCGACGACGATGGCGGTGCCGTGCGTTTCAACACAGGTCTGCGGCCCGTAATCCGTCTCGACTCCGTCGCCGTTGCGAGCGCGCAGTTGCCAGCAATACTCGACCTCGTCGGTCAGGCCGCGAATGGCGAAACCGGCGCCCCAGTCCGCGGCCGATTGCCAGGTCGGCGAGTCGCTGGGGTAGCCCGCCGCGTTCACGAACCGGCCTGCCCAACTGCTATCGGTGGTCGCGGTGCAGTGGATGGCCAGTTCAGTATGTGCCGGATTTTCGCCCGGGTGCAGCACGACGCCCAACGAGGTGGCGCCGACGTGATCGATCTCCACCGCTCCCGGGGCGACGGCCAGCGTATGGCCGGTGACCGGTTCGCTGCTGGTAGTCTGATTGCCGCGCGCGTCGCGAGCCCGCACGCAGTAGGTGTAAGCGGTGTTGAGTTCCAGGCCGCCGTCGGTGTGGACCCGCCCGGTCTGCCAGCCGCTGTCTGTGCCGCCAGTGCCGCCGCCAATGCAATCGAACCGATACTGAATCGGTAGCGAGTACACGTCTGTCGCCTCGCTGGCGACCATCTCGATCTGGGCGGTGCTGATACCCGCCGGAGCGGTCTCGAAAGTCATGGGGTCTGGACTCGGCGGCTGATCATCGGTCGGGCCGGTGACCGTCAGGGAGTAGTCGCCCGTTGCCCCGTTCCAGCCCGAGACGCGAATCAGGTAGGTGTTCCCTGCCGTTACCGGTACGCTGAGATAGGATTGCTGCGAGTCCGGTGCGCAGAAGTCGTCGTCATCCTGGCAGGCGACCTCGTTGCCGGCGCTGCCCGGGCACTCGGTATGGATCGATAGCACCGTATCGTACGACGAGCCGCAGGTATCCAGGGTGAGCAGGTCGTCGTAGGCCGGGGTGAAGGTGTACCAGACGTCGGGCGAGGAGTCGGACGCTCCGCAACTGGCCGCTCCGTCATTGGTGGCTTCGTCTGTCGCACCGGTGTGCGTACCGTTGGTGGCGGTCGGCGCGTCCCAGCAATGATCGTTCACCGCCTGTGCGGGGTAGTCAACGTAGGCGGCCGCGTAGCCAATCTCCGAACAGCCGTACTCGATCCGCATGTAGCCGCTCTCGCCCCAGCCGGTGCCCCACGAGTTCCGCACGATCCACACGCCGTCGGTGCCCTGCGTGTCGTCCCAGCCCACCAGCACGACGGCGTGGTTGACCCAGTGCTCTTCGCAGGCGTTGAAGATGCCGCCGCCGTAACCATGGAACGCGCCGTTCGCATATACGGTTACCGCCACCGGGCCGTGATCGTAGATAGCCTGCTTGAGTTGGGCGGGGCTGGGGATGCCCCACTGGTCACCCACGTACTGCCAGTTGTTGATGCAGTACTGGTGATTGTACGGGCAGGCGCAGGAGGCGTCGTAGGCCTGATAGGGGAAGACGGACTCCATCACCGCTCCACTGTGGCCGCAGGGATCGCCCGGGCCCAGGCAGCGCAGATACTCGAAAGCGCTGGTGTGCCAGCCTCCGTCACAACTTCCGGCGCCGGTGCAGCTCACCAGCCACTGCTCGGACAGGTCGGTGATTACGTCGTGGGCTATTCGCAGGTAGCTCTCGGTCGAGCCGATCGCGGCAAAGGCCCAGCAGCTTCCGCAGCCGCCCTGGTGGCGGATGGACGTGCAGCCGTTGTAATCCCGCCAGTCGTAGGCGGGCGGCAGGTCTCGCCGGGGTGGCGTGTCGTCGAACCGCCCGGTCTCCCGCCAGTCAGGTGGCTCAACCAGGCCGCAGAGATCCTGCAAGGCGTGCTCGGTAGCTTCGCTCTGCCGCAGCGTGAAGGTCCACCCCTCGGCGTCGGCCCGGGCCCGCAGCCTGGCGAAATCCTCCTCGGTTAGCTGTGCCCGCGCGGGAGCGAGACCCGCTGCCAGCAGGATGATCGACAGTGTGGCAAGTGCCAAGGCCCGTGAAGGCCCGCCGCTTCCGGTCCCCGTGCCCGAAGCAAAGTACACGAGCATGTCGTTCTCCTGTTTGGGTCGATCTCTCCGCGGCCGGGCGGTTCCCGGCAGGTCCGCCAGCTATAGCGCCCCGGTGAACAGGGTGTTGAAGATCGCGAAATCGGCCAGGTCGACATCGCTGTCGCCGTCGAACCGGGCGCCGTCACAGTCGCCCTGGGCGGGCGGCTGGTCGGGTCCGCCCAGGCAGTCACAGAATCGGGCGTGATCGTCCAGATCCACGTCGCCGTCACCGTCCAGGTCGCCGGCGCCGGGCGACTCGATCAGGCCCCAGACCTCCACGTCGTCGATGTTCCACCCGCAGTAGTGCCAGGCGCTGTCCGTAGTCCCCATGGTCCAGCGCAGGTATACCGTCGGCTCACCGTCGGCCACGGCGGAGATATCGTACTCCTGCTGCGTCCAGCGGGTTTCCTCTATCGTGCCGCTGTTCTCCCAGACCGTGGTCCAGTCGGAGCCGTTGTTGCTCACCCTCACGTAGGCGTGATCGTAGGTCGGCTGCTCGACGCCG
>JANQGB010001420.1 GCA_028277545.1 Phycisphaerae bacterium
GCTTCTTGCCCGCGGCGATCTCGGTCCAGGTCAGCGAGCGCTGCACGCCGGTCAGGCCGCTGTGGATGACTGCCACGTCGCTGAAACGCTGGGCCAGGCGGCCCACGAGCTGCGTGGTCAGGGCGATCTCGGGTACCAGCATGATCACCTGGCGGCCCGCTTTGAGCACCCGGCGCATGGCGTGGATGTAGACCTCGGTCTTGCCGCAGCCGCTGACGCCGAAGAGCAGGCCCACCTGAAAGCTGTCCTCGCCGATCATGGCCAGCACCGCCTCGAGCGCGGTGCGCTGCTCCTGGTTCAGGTCGAAGTCGGGCTCGACCGGCGGGCGGTCGAAGTTGGGGGCTGGCGGGGGAACGCGCTGCGTCGTGACTTCCACCCAGCCGCGCTTGACGGTTTCACGCAGCGTTGCTGCCGACGCGTGGCACTTGTCCAACAGGCCGGCTACTTCCTGCGGGTCACCGGCGGAGTCCAGCTCTTCCAGAAGACGCCGCTGCTTAGGCCCCAGCCGCGGGTACTCCTCGACGATGCGCGCCAGCGGCATCGCCAGCCCCGCCCGCCGCAGGTTGCGGAAGCCGCGCTGCTTGTGGACCGCCTTGGGCACCAGGGCGTCCAGCGTGCGTCCCAGCGGGCAGGCGTAGTGGCGGGACATCCACTCGCCCAGTTCCAGCAGGGGGCCGGAGAGGTAACTCACCGGGTCCACCAGCGAGACGATGCGCTTCAGCGTGCTGGACCACTCGCCAGTGCCGACCTCCAGACAAAAAGCGGTCACGGGCCGGTCCTTGCGCCCTAGCGGGATTGTCACGCGCTGGCCCGGCTGAAGACCATCGGCCAGTTCTGGCGGGACGGCAAAGGTGTACTTCTTATCGATGGGGGCGACGGGCGCAACGGTGGCCACCGGACCGACCTTGGTGTGCCCCTCTTCGATCCACAGCATGCCGGTGCTGTCGCCTGTTCGCCGGGCGGACATGGCACGGATACTACCCGCTGGGGCGGCGGCGCGCAAAGCGGCCTTGAGCCGCTTGGTAGGCTGCGCGGCGCGTTCGGGGCGGTCTCACGCGCTGGTAGACGGAGATTACTGGGGTGCGCGTGGCCTGCGGTGTTAGTGCTTGTCGGGGAAGTGGTTAGCGTCGGAAGTGAGAAGCGAGAAGTGAGAAGTTAGAAGTTAGAAGGAGAAACTGCGAATGGGGACTTGGGAATGGAGTCGGCATGGCGCCGCGTGCGGCACACCGTAAGATCGAACGCATGTCAATACCTTTCGAGTCGGGCGCCCAGTCAGATTTGCGATCTCAAGAGCGGGCCGCAGCGGGGAACTGACTCACCTCAGTATAGAAGTCACGGAGATGATTGCCATCGTTGGTCTCCACCAAATGACGACTGACCAACTCAGTGACCACTTGTCATCGCGTTCCTCCGGAAGGACCGCCGGCACGAACGTCGTAGCGGGAGGATCGGCCCCCTCAGCGCGGCAAGCACCGTCTCAGCGGCCGGGGTCATCTGCGTCAGCCGTGTCCGCGGATTCGGGTCCATGGTCAGCCTCTACCCATGCAACAGTTCGACACGATCAACCGGCACGCCGGCCTGATCCAGTGCCGCGGTACTCGCCTCCTGATCCGCTGCGGCGACACGAATCGCCGAGCCGCAGTCGCTACTGAGGTGTCGCGGCGTCGGGATCAGTTTGGCTGGCAGCCCAGCCGCCTTCAGTACACGCTCAGCCTGGATGGCATGACTAGTGCTGTAAACCAGGATGACGGCATAGGTGTTCATGCGTCCGCACCGGCAAGTCTCTCTACGGCGGCGATGGCCTGGTCGATGTCGCCCTCGGTTGTGTGAGGGCCGGGTGCGAAACGAACGGTACCGTCGTGCAGGGTGCCGAGTGAGCTGTGGGCCAACGGTGCGCAGTGAAGACCGGGGCGGCACATTATTTCGAACTGCTCGTCGAGCGCGAGGGCCACGTCCGAGCACGACTGGCCTTCGATCATAAAGGACACGATAGCGGTCTGTCTCACGGGGTCGCCTGGACCGACGACGGTTATGCGCGGGATGCGGCCGAGTCCCTCGATGAGGCGGCCGGTGAGGCGTTTCTCATGAGCGCGGATAGTCTCAACGCCGCGGTCCAGGACGTAGCGAACGCTGGCCGCCAAGCCGGCGAGGCCGACGCTGTTGGGCGTGCCGCCCTCGTACTTGTCGGGTAGGAAGTCGGGCTGCACCTGTTGCTCGGATCGGCTGCCGGTTCCGCCACAGATCAGCGGAGGAAGACAGCCGACGTCAACGTCATCGTGGATGGCCAGACCACCCGTGCCCGTCGGGCCGAGCAGGCTCTTGTGCCCAGTGAAGGCAAGCACGTCGATGTTTTCGGCGTCGAGGTTGATCGGCAGGCTGCCGGCGGTCTGGGCCGCGTCGACAAGAAAGGGGATCCCGCGTGCTCGAGCCCTCTCGCCGATCTGACGAATCGGCAGCAGCGTGCCGCTGACGTTTGACGCGTGGTTCGCGACGATCAGGCGCGTTTCGGCGCGGATGAGGTCGTCGACGACTGCCGCGTCCATCCCCCCGTCACGGTCGCAAGGTGCGATGCTGATCGACACGCCGCGCTGCTCAAGCATACGCAGGGGCCGCAGGACGGCGTTGTGCTCGATGCCGGTCGTGACGACGTGGGCGCCGGGTGACAGAAGCCCCTGGATCACGATGTTGAGCGCCGACGTGGCATTGAGCGTGAAGACGATTCGGAGCGGGTCAGAGACGCCGAGAAGGGCGGCGATTCCTTCGCGGGCGTCGAAGCGGATTCGTTCGGCATCGTTGGCCAAGCGGTGGGCGCTGCGGCCCGGGCTGGCGCCGACGTCGCGGAGGAAGCGTGTCATGGCTTCATTCACACAGTCGGGCTTCGGCCAGGACGTGGCGGCGTTGTCGAGGTAGATCATCGTTCGTGGGCCTGGAGGCTACTTCTTGAATGTCAGCTTGAAGACGTTCTGCTGCTCCTCGTAGCTCGCCAGCCAGCCGAGGTGTTCGGCGGCGCGAGAGCAGTTTTGCACCTGGGTCATCGTATCCACCTGGACGATGACCTCGCCGCTGCCTGCTTTCTCGAGAGCGCTTCGCGTCAAGATGACGGGTTGCGGACAAGAGAGCCCTCGAGCATCTACTTCTTCAGCCATTTCTTCACCTCGCAGGGGAGAGCCTCTCCCGGCCTGCCAATCCAATAATACAAACGACGATCAGGCCGATCACAACGATGTACGGGGCCGTCGGTTGCGTGGCGACCATAAGGAAGTTGTGCGCCACGGCGGCGCCGGTCAGCATGCCCAGGACGAACACGGCCGCATCTCCATCGCCTTCTCCGGACAGGAACACCTGCCGTCCGGGACAGCCGCCGGCCAGCGTGAACGACAGGCCGGCCAGAATCATTCCGCCGAGATTGAGCCAGGCGTTGGTGTGTGACGCCGGCTGTTTGATCACCTCGCCGGCCTCGCTGGTTCCGAGAACAAAGCCGGGATGGAACTGGCCGTAGGCCAGGTTCAGGACGAACGCCGCGACCAGAAATGCCACCACGCCGCTGAGCAGGTGGAAGTCGCGCATGAGGATCATGTCGCGGATTCCGCCGACGGTGCAGAAGCGCGTACGCTGCGCCAAGAAGCCGATCACCAGACCGAAAAGGGTGGAGAGAACAACGGGAGCCGCCGCTGCTCCAGGGCCTTTCGTGCTGCGAAACAATGCGGCTGTTTCCTCCTCGCCGAACTGTGGATTGAGGATCGCAAGCAGCAGCAGAACGAGCATCAGAAAGGGCATGGCCAGTCCGGCCACGGGGCGCGTGGGATAGGAGCGGCCCAGACTGAAGCCCGCTTTCAGAAGCTGGACGCCGGCGGCGATGCCTACGGTCAAGCCGGCGAGACCCAGGAGTGCGTTCCAATCGCCGCCGGCCAGACGCAGCATCGCCCGCCACGGACAGCCGAGGAACACCAACGCCCCAATCATCGCAAACATGCCCAGGATAAATCGTACCACCGGGGATGATCCCGTCCGCGGACGAAACTCACGGAACATCAGGGCGGCGAGGAATGAGCCCAGGCAAAAAGCGGGAATCTCCGGACGGAGGTACTGCACGATCGCCGCACGGTGCAGGCCCAACGCGCCGGCGATGTCGCGAGTGAAACACGCCACACACACGCCCATGTTGGCGGGGTTGCCGAGCTTCTGCAGCGTCGCTGCCAGGCCGCCTATCACCACGCCAACGACGATGACGCCGGCGAGCGTGGCGAAAAGAGCATTGCAGGAGCCCTTCGGTCTACCCATATTTGACGACTCCTGTATGCCGCGGTCCTGCGCATTTCTTGCTGGAGCCCAACTGTGCGGCACTCTGGTTGGCGCAGCCAGCAGCATGCTGATCGCGCTCAAGGGGGTGGCGGGTGCTCGTTGTTCTGATGACGACGTCAGACGGAGTGGAAAGGCGCAGACC
>JANQGB010001444.1 GCA_028277545.1 Phycisphaerae bacterium
CCTGCGGGGAGGCCACGATGGCGTTGGGGTTAGGCGTGCCTTCGGCACCGACTGTCGGATCGATGACCTGGGCACTTACAAACGCTCCCGTGCTCAGCCCCGGATGCGGGTCGCCGACAGACAGGCCATCCACATCCGCCAGGACGAAGTCCGACACCTCCGAGCCGGTGCCCAGATTGTCGGCCCCTGGCGTTCGCGGCCGCAGGCCAAAGTCGCGGCCGTTGTTGTCGGTGTCATACCCGTCGAGGTAGCGGTTCCAGGTCAGGTAGTGTGGGGGATAACTGGAGTAGTTGGCCCAGATACCGCCCTCCCCCGTGACCGCGACCGGTCCCTTGTTCAGCTCGTAGATCACGGTGTCCACGATCCCGCCGGTGTAATCGATCAACTCGATAGCCTCGTTGGCGTTCTCCCAGATAGCAGTTGTGCCCACGACCTGGTCGACTTCGGCCACGGTAGCGGCCCCCAGGACGTAGTAGTCTCCGGCGGCCAGGGTGGTGCCGTCGGGAATGCCGAAGTCGGCGTTGTTGTCTCCGGGAGGGGCCACCGTGTCCGAGTGCCGCAGCGCCCAGCCGCCGATGTCCACCGGATCCAGACCGGTGTTGTACAGCTCGACGTACTGCTCGTCATCGGTGCCCGAGTCGTCGTAGGAGAACTCGTTGATCACCACGGTCGTGGTCGGAGCGCCACAGGTGATCACCGTTACGCCCGCCGAGGGGTCGCTCTCCTCGCCGCCAGCCGTCTGCGTGGCTGTGATCATGTCGCCGGTGGCCAGCGCCGGAACGGCGAACACCGCCACGCTGGTGGCACCGCCGGTGGACATGGTTCCAATCGGATTCACGCCGCCCTCGTAGACCGTCACCTCGCCGGATTCGGGCACGATGCCGGACACGGTCACCACCATGCCGCCGTCGCAGAGCGTTCCCTCGATCGTTGGTGCCGGTGGCACGAAGGCCTCGCACACGTCCGCGATCCCGTTGGTGTCCAGGTCCTCGCAGGTCGTGTCATCGCCGGAGTAGGCCCCCGCGATCGCCGTACACTCCGCGTCGGTGAGTTCGAGGCAATCGCAATCGAAGCAGCAGGCGCCCAGCGTCGGTGCCGCCGGAATGGTGAGCTGCAGGTTGTCGATGGTCGGCGGTCTCAGCGTGGTCGGCGTGCCGGCCACGAACTCGCGGTAGCCGATGAACAGCGTGCTCGGGCCATTGCCGGCCAGCGTGCCGCTGGTCGCCTCGGCGTCAAAGGCGGCCGAGTAGCTGTCGTAATTGCGGGTGATGCTCAGCGTATGCCAGCCGTCAGTAAGGGCGACGGCCGGCACGTCGAAGAGTACCAGCCCGTCGGCGCCGCCATCGTTCTCGTCGATGAGCTGCAGCCGCACATCCAGGATCAGTCCGGTGTCGGCATCCTCGACCTTGTTGAACTTCCAGACCAGGCCGGTGTCGCCGTTGGCCCCTTCGGGCGTCAGCACCGGACGGTTCTGGTTGTAGAGCGAACCGGTGGTCCCCAGGCCGATCGACCACTGCTCGGACTCGTCAAACGTATTGCCTTCCGTGAACGGGCTGGTCGTGGCGTCGATATACAGCTCGCAGGAGAAGGCGATGTTGAAGCGAGCTTCGTCGGTCAGGTAAGCCATGTCGCCACCGCCGGTCTGGTCCCACATGGTGGCGGCCAGCCCGCCCTGGGGTGAGGGTGGGATGGCGGCGGGGTTGGCGAGGCTCGAGTCGTCGGTCGGATCGATATAGCGCAATCCCTGGAACGACCAGAGCCAGTTTGTGACCTGCGTGTCGACCGTGCCGCCGTTGAACGTCTCCGTGAACGGCTTGGCCAGGGCGGCCACGTTGTTGGTGGTGCCCGGAGTGATCGGCAGGTAGCCGAAGTCCCGCCCGTTGTTGTCGGTGTCGTATCCGTCGAACCACCGCGACCAGGACGAGGCGTGATCGTCGTAGGACTGCGAGTTGCCGAACTGCCCGCCCTCGGCCGGC